>NZ_JBUYWC010000019.1:0-133248 GCF_055230935.1 Rhodococcus ruitaii
AGTTTCGGTGGTTATAGCGATAGGGAAACGCCCGGTCTCATTCCGAACCCGGAAGCTAAGCCTGTCTGCGCCGATGGTACTGCACTCGTCAGGGTGTGGGAGAGTAGGTCGCTGCCGAACACCCGTTGCGGGAGGGGATCCACTTTTGTGGGTCCCCTTTCGTGTTTTCCGGACTAGTCCGAATTGATTCTGTTGAGTACGCGCCGGCTGTATCGACCGCAGTTCATTCGGAGTTGCCCGCAGTGGTGGTCGCCGAAAATGTGTGGGGACCCGCTGATGCGGGTCCCCACACACTTTTTCCATCCCCCGTGTGACGACTCCCATCATGGTCGCCACGTGCCTCCCCGCGTCCGGGTCAGAGGTACCAACCGCCGTTGACGCCGATGACCTGGCCGGTGATGAAGCCTGCATCGTCGGAGCAGAGGAACGCAGTCGCCGCCGCGACGTCGTGAGGTGTCCCTGTTCTGCGTACCGGGGTCATGCTGGCAAGCGCCTCGAAATTGATCATCATTTCGCCGGACTCCTCGGCGGCCCGCGCCATGGGTGTATCGATGATCGATGGCGGGACCGTATTGGCGGTGATCCCTTTCGGCGACAACTCGTACGCAAGGGCCTTGGTGAGCGCGATGACTCCGCCCTTCGACGCCACATAGTGCGCCCGATCGGGGGCGCCGGACTGCGCGCTGGACGACGAGATGGTGACGATGCGTCCCCACCCAGCCTCGATCATGTCGGGCACTGCCGACTGCACGCTGTTGAATGTACCTGTGAGATTGACGTCGATGATGTGCTTCCAGTCGGCCAGGTCGATGTCGGTGAACGGAGCGGTCGCTTCGATGCCGGCGCTGGTGACCATGATCTTGATGGCTCCGAGTTCGGCGCGGACCTTGGCGATCGCAGCGTCCACCCCGGGTCGGTCGACGACGTCCACCTCGAAAGCACGGGCGGTTGCACCCTGCTCGTTCAGTTCGTCGGCGATTTTCTGCACTGCGGCACCGCTCTGGTCGAGCAGCGCGACCGGGTGTTGCTGTGCGGCGAGTTGCCGTGCCACGGAAAGACCGATACCGGATCCTGCGCCGGTGATGACGGCGACTCTGTTCGTGGCGTCGGCGCCAGTGTTGGTGTCGACCATGTGATCATTCGTCCTCTCAGGGGGCGGCCGTGAATTCGAGTTGGAGCTCCGATCCGGGTTCGCGGTCTTCGAGGAACGCCGTGAACCTCTCATCCAGGAACTCGACCGCGCTCGTCGGGAGAGCCGGCGATGACGTATCTGCGAGGCCTCGAGTCGTCGTATCGGACGTTTCGAACGGTGACAGTCGAGGAATGGATGGGGATCGGTGACGGGGGAGGGGGCTGTGAGTAATCCTTCGTGCCGAAATCGTTCAAGTCCATCCTCTCGGGCAGCATTACATCAGTTCGATGTAATGCATTGCAGTACATAGAGATTCCTCGATGCCAGCAAGGAGGTCCGAGCTGAGGGGGTGGCGACCTCCGTGCGCTGTGCACCTGCATAGCATTACCTATGACATAGATAACATACTGACTGCCGAATGGTCAACATCACATGCGTGATGGCGCGTTAGTATGTCGAAAAGTTGCAGTGGTGCAACTGAGTGGATGGAGGTTGACGGATGACATCGTCGCGCAGGCTCGGTGCGCCGGACGCAAAGAATCGAACCGTTCTGCTCGATGCGGCGGAGAGGCTGATGATCGAAAAAGGCTATGCCGCAGTTACGTCCAGAAAGGTGGCCGATGCGGCGGGCTTGAAGCCGCAGTTGGTGCACTACTACTTCCGCACGATGGACGACCTGTTCCTCGAGATCTTCCGCCGTCGCGCCGAGGAAGGGTTGGTCATCCAGGCGCAGTTGATGGACGCGCCCAATCCGTTGCGTGCACTCTGGCAGTTCAGTACGGATCCCGCGGGTGTGGCCGTGACGATGGAGTTCATCGCCATGTCCCGTCATCGTGACGTCCTGCGTGCGGCGATCGCGGACTACTCCGAACGGTTCCGCATCGGGCAGCGAGATGCGCTGGCCAAGGTTCTCGACCGCGTGGAGCTCCCCGAGAAGATGTCTCCGGTCGTGGTGTCCGTACTCATGACCAGCCTGTCCCGAGTGGTGGTGATGGAGGAGTCGTTGGGGGTGACGGCGGGCCACGAGGAGACCGTCGAGCTCGTCGAGTGGTGTCTGAGTATGTTCGACGAATAGACATCGCTGCAGGTGGGACCATAGGCAACCCAAGTTGCGAGGAAATTTTCGATCCCGAGTGAGCGGCGATCGTTGCTTTTGAGAGAACTCTATTCTACTTTTGTGCATGTCAGATGCTCGTTCGTTTGAACGGCCGGTCCTGCCGAGGGGGCGGGGTCCGGCCAGGTGCCGGATTCGACGGATACTGCTCGAGGTGTCCTGATCGGCAGAGTGAACGTAGTTCGACTCAACCTTCTCTCATTTCTGCACGTGCGCAGCATCTTTCGAAAAGAGTATGGGCGACAGCCGGTCAACGTCGGTGTCGTTTCTCGGGTTCCACCGCTCGCGAAGGGAATCAACTGTGGCAGAAGATGGTGCCACCTCGACTCATAGCCGGTCCGCTAGCAGCGAGGTAGACGAATGGACACGCCGATATGTTCGGCGGCATCCGGTCGCCGCATTGGAAACGGTGGGCGAACAATGCAAGCTCGGCGTCCGGACTGTCCAACACCTTGTCGTCGATATCGTCACGCTCCGGTTCCCGTTTGCCGAGTTCATCCGCCAGGCGGCATTCATGGCGTCGGCTTCGGCGCTGCCCACCATGTTCGTCGCAATCCCGATCGGAGTGACGCTCTCTATCCAGTTCGGGCTGCTTGCCGGGCAGGTCGGGGCGACGTCGCTGGCGGGAGCGGCGAGCGGGCTCGCGGTGATCAAGCAAGGCGCACCGATGGTCGCGGCGTTGTTGATGGCGTCGGCCGCCGGCTCGGCCGTATGTGCAGATCTCGGTTCACGCAAGATCCGCGACGAGATCGACGCTCTCGAGGTCATGGGTGTCTCGGTGATCCGCCGTCTGGTGGTACCGCGCCTGGCGGCTGCGATCGTTGTGGGGCTGGCACTGACCGGGCTCGTGTGTTTCGTCGGATTCCTGTCCGGATATCTGTTCAACACCTTCGTGATGAACGGTACGCCGGGTAGTTTCGTTGCCACGTTCGCGTCGTTCGCGACCGTCGGTGACTTCGTCCTCACGATGATCAAAGCAATGGTGTTCGGCGCGATCGTGGCGGTTGTTGCGTGTCAGAAGGGGCTGTCGACCAGTGGCGGCCCCGCAGGCGTAGCAAATTCCGTGAACGCCACGGTCGTGGCGTCGATCCTGCTTCTGATGGTCGTCAACGTCGCCTTCACGCAGCTGTACGTACTGCTGTTTCCGCGGACGGGGTTCTAGTGGCTTCCCGCTATTTTCCTCCAGGGGTGAGGCCGATCCTCACTGCCGCCAGGGCACAGGCCACTGTGATCGCCCGACTCGGCCACATGGTGACCTTCCTGGTGCGAGCAGTCGCCGCGATCCCCACGACGCTGCGGCACTACCGGAAAGAGTTCCTTCGGATTCTTTCCGACGTGACCTGGGGTAACGGGTCCCTGGTCGTTGGTGGTGGTACGGCCGGCGTGATCATCGTGCTCGGTGCGGCCGCGGGAGCGATCGTGGCAATCGAGGGGTACAACGCGTTGCACCTCCTCGGTCTCGAGCCGGCAACCGGAATGATCTCCTCCACCGCTACAACGCGGGAGCTCGCGCCCATCATGGCGTCGCTCGCCTTCGCTGCGCAGGCCGGATGCCGATTCACCGCGCAGCTCGGCGCCATGCGGATCTCCGAGGAAATCGACGCGATGGAAACGCTTGCTATTCGGTCCATCCCTTACCTCGTAACGACCAGGCTTCTTGCGTCGGTGGTGGCGGTGATTCCCCTCTACCTCGTCTGCCTGGCGGTCAACTATGTGGCGGTGCAGGTTGTGATCGGCATGGCCGGTGGGGTCTCGTCCGGAACATATGACCACTATTTCTCACTGGTGCTCAGCGGTGCCGATATCTTCTACTCGCTCCTGAAAACCATCGTCTTCGTCATCATCACCACCACGATCCAGTGCTACTACGGCTACTACGCCGCTGGCGGCCCGCAGGGAGTCGGTACTGCAGCCGGGAGAGCGATGCGAGCGAGCATCTCCGCGATGATCGTGATGAACCTTCTTCTTACTCTTCTTTTTTGGGGTCTCGGCTCCGGTGCAAGGCTTGGGGGGTAGCCGATGTCGTTTCTGTTGGAGAGTGATCCGCACAGGACCTCACTTCGTGGCCTGGTCCTGCGGGGCGGTATTGCGCTCGTGGTGGCGGTGTTGTTCGTTGGGGGGATCTTCGCCAAGATGAGCGGTGTTTTCGACAGGGGACATGACGTCACCGCAATCCTGGCCGATGTCGGGGACGGCTTACCCGCCAGGTCCGATGTCAAATTCCGTGGCGTCCTCGTCGGGGAAGTGAACGACGTCGAACTCCCTGCGGGCGACGGCGCCAATCTCGTGAACATCTCCATCCACCCCGAACATCTCGCAGGAATCCCCGCGACGGTGACCGCGCGCGTGGTGCCGAGCAACGTCTTTGCCGTCTCGTCCGTCCAGTTGGTCGACAACGGGCCCGCACCCCATCTCGAAGCGGGGGCAACGATCCCTCAGGACGAGAGCCTGTCCACCGTGCAATTGCAAACGGCACTGACGAAGCTTCGCGACCTCACAGCCGCGACCGCGCGTCTCAGCTCTCAGGAAACCCTCGGCGTCCTCGCGACCGTGGCGCAGGCTACCGATCGTAGGGGCGACGACATCGTCCGTGCGGGAGGGCAATTGCAGCGTATCGTGCACGAGGTCGGTGCCGTCGTGACCCCCGACGGCGGCCCGTCGACGCTGTCTGCGCTGGCGGACGCAGTGGAAGGTTTGCAGCATTCGGCGCCGGAACTGCTCGATGCCGTCAATCATGCTGTCGTGCCCATGCGCACGATTGCGGAGAAGCAGGAGCAGCTCTCGACGCTGTTCTTCGGAAGCGCCAACACGCTCTCGACAATGGCGACATCGCTGGAGAACAACACCGACCGAATCGTCGGCATCACCACCCAACTCGAGCCGGTGCTGGGAGTGGTCGCCGACGGTGCCCACGAATTCACACCGATTGTCACCAGGATGAATTGGATTTCGGGGAAGTGGTGGACGGAGTTCTGGCCGGTCGGCCAGCAGAACGGAACAGGCAAGTTCGTCTTCCAGGCGACGCCGCACATCACGTACACGCGCACCGATTGCCCCCGTTACGGAAATCTGGCCGGACCCAGTTGCGCCACGGCCCCGGACACGGGGGCTCCACCTGTGGCCGAACAACTCGGATCGACACGCACGATCGAGCGAGCCCCGATAGGAGGCAACGTGGGGCAGGTCGGTGCACCCGCGGAGAAAGACATCGTCGATCAGATCCTCGGTGGTGACTTCGGCGGGGCGGCCGACCTCCTCCTCGGACCCATCACACGAGGCGTCGACATCCTGGTGACCCCCGAGACGGACGGAGGTCCGCGATGACGATACGGAAACCGCTGATCGGGCTCATTGTGTTCCTGTTGATCTCGGTGGGATTGACCTGGCCGGTCGTGGTCACCCTGCAGCGAGGAGTTCAGGGTTCGACGAGTTCGTACTCTGCAGTGTTCAGCGATGTATCGGGTCTGCGTGTGGGCGACGACGTCCGAATGGCCGGTGTGCGAGTGGGCCGGGTCGATTCGATCTCGCTCGACGAGACGGTTGCGCGGGTCGGGTTCAGCATCGACTCGGCTCAGCAGGTATACGCGAACACAGAGGCGGCGATCACCTATCAGAGCATCATCGGCCAGCGCTATCTCGGACTTTCACTGGGGCAGAACCCGGAGACCGCGATCCTCGAAGCCGGCGCCGAGATACCCCTCGCGCGAACGGAGCCGTCATTCGACATCTCGGTACTGCTCAACGGCTTCGAACCGCTGTTCAGCGTGCTCGACCCGGAACAGGTGGACAACATCACGGCCTCGGTGATCGCCGCGCTCCAGGGCGACTCCGGATCCGTGACCACCCTTGTGGCCGAGACATCGAGACTTGCGGAGTCGATGGCCGAGCCGGACCGCATCCTCGGCGACATCATCGTCAACCTCGACGGCATTGTCTCCGATCTCGCATCGCAAAGCGGTGAGGTCGATTCGGTGATCGCCGGTGCCCACTCGATCTTCGCGGAGTTGAACGCCAGGCGCCCGGAACTCGTCGGTTCGCTCGACAGGATTGCCACCACGACCGACAGTCTTGCAGCGCTCACCGGCGAAGTGCAGCCGGACCTGCAGGAACTTCTGCGCAGGCAACCAGGCTTCACGGGACACTTCGTCGACACCAAACCATCGTGGGAGTACTTCGGATTCAATCTCCCCGGCCTACTCAAAGGGTTGGCCCGTGTGAGCGAGGACGGTTCTTACCTGAACGCCTACCTGTGCAACATCAACGCAACTCTGGTTCCCGAGCTCAGCCATGTCATCCCGTCGATCGTGGCAGGTGCCACACCTGGCGGCGAAATCAAGCAATCCCCGATCTGTAGGTGACGGCCATGACACGGACAAGAACCACATCCGCTCGGAGATTCCGGCTGCGACCGGTCGAGTCGTATCGCGCTGTCTCCCTCGGCGCAGTGACCGTGGTGGCCATCGTTGCACTATTGGTCGCGACGGTCGGGGTTGCGAACCTGGGAATCGGAAAGTCCACCTATGAAGCCGAATTCGTTCAGGCCGCTCAGGTGGCAGCCGGCGATGGGGTGACGGTAGCCGGAATCCAGGTGGGCACTGTCGAAGGCGCGCGACTCGAGGGGGATCACGTGGTTGTCGAGATGATGATCGACAACGATGTGAATCTGGGTGCCGACACGGTCGCGTCGATCAAGCTCACCACACTGCTCGGGTCGCGCTATGTGGAGTTGCGCCCGGCAGGTGGGGGGAGTATCCCGGACAAGAGGATAAGACTGTCCAATACCGTTGTCCCCTACGATCTCCAAGCTGTCCTCGCCGACGCGACAACGACTTTCGAGCAGGTCGACGCGGAACGATTGGGTGCGACACTGAACGAGCTGGCCGGAGAGCTGGACGATCTTCCTGCGCTGATGCCGCAAGCCCTGGAGAATGTCGAGAGCCTGTCGAGGGTAATAGCAGACCGTCGAGATCAGGTCGGATCTCTCGTATCCGCAACCTACGAACTCACGGAGATCATCCGTGCCCAGCAGGGCGACATCGGCTCTCTCGTGCGAGACGGGAGCGACATGGTGAAGGAACTGGCCCTTCGGCAGAATCTGGTCGAACGGTTGTTGTCGTCCACCACCGGTCTGGTGCAGCAACTGCATACGATCGTCGTCGATGATCGCGAGTCACTCGATGCGTTGATCACCGACCTCGACTCGATGCTGCAGAGCCTCGGAAATCAGGATGCATTGCTCCGAAACATTCTTCAGATTCTCCCGGTGCCCATCCGCAACTTCACGAACGCGACCGGTACCGGACCCGAACTCGACTTCACCTCCGTCGCCGGACCGTTCATCGACTCTTGGATGTGCGCGATCAGCGGGAACGCGGAACTGCATTCGCTCCCTCCCTATTTCGAGGACTGCCAATGAAGACACGCAGATGGTTGTCGATAGTGACGGTGATCGCCGTTGTCGCGGGGTTTGCGCTACTCGGGGCTCGGTCGTGGTTTGCCGGCCACGACGAGATCACCGTCACTGCGAAGTTCGACAACGGCGCGGGGCTCTACGTAGGGAACACCGTGGCGGTACTGGGTATCGCGGTCGGCCAGGTGACCTCGATAGAACCACAGGGGACTCATGTGGCGGTGACGATGAGTATCGACGGCGGCATGGATATTCCGTCCGATGCGCACGCAGTTGCAGTCTCGACGTCGGTGCTCACCGACAGGCACGTGGAGCTGACCCCGGTGTATCGCGGCGGCGACACCCTCGAGGACGAGGCGGTGATCGGACTCGAGCGGACCCGTACCCCCATCGAGTTCGACCGGCTTCTTGCCATGGCCGACACCATGGCGCTGGAACTCCAAGGTGACGGCGAAGGTAACGGAGCCGTCGCCGAACTGCTCAGTGCGGGCGCATCGATGACCGACGGTCAGGGCAGCAGTATCAGATCCGCACTCGGAACATTGTCGGAGGCTTTGAGGATCGGTCCCGATGGGGGCGCCCGGACCCGTAACGAACTGACCGCGATCGTCGACAATCTCGCGGTGCTGTCCGAGGCTGCTGCGGCCAACGATCAGGACATTCGTGAGTTCGGTGAAGTGACGAGCCGGCTCAGTGCCGTGCTGGCCGAATCCGGAATAGGTCTCGGCGACACCGGATCCATGATCAATGACATTCTGCTGCAGACGAATGATCTACTGACGGCCAACCGCGGGGCGGTGCAGGCGACGGCGACGAATGCCGAGACGCTCACCCGTGCGCTCGCCGACTATCAACGGGAGATCGGAGAGTTCTTGGACTTGACCCCGCTCCTGCTGAACAACGCCTACAACGTCATGGATCAGGAGAACGGCGGAGCCCGCGTACACGGACTGCTCGAGCGGGTCGCGCTCGATGGTCAATTGGTCAAGGAGGTCTGCAATCTCATGGGGATGCGGGATCTGGGTTGTGACACCGGCACCGTCAGCGACTTCGGTCCGGATTTCGGGATGTCGGGGATGCTCGAAGGACTAGCGGGGATGCACCAGTGAAGCTCAGGATCAGACGATGTCTGGGCGCTGCCTGCGTGATGGTTGTGGCGTCGTCGACCGCGGCGTGCTCGGTGGGGCTGGAACAGCTTCCGTTGCCGGCTCCGGGATTGAGTGGCGACTCGTACACTCTCACGGCCACCTTCGGGAACGCGCTGAACCTCCCGACGAAGGCCAAGGTCAAACTCGACGGCGTCGATGTGGGGGAGGTCGAATCGATGGCAGTGGAGGGATACCAGGCGGTCGTGACCATGCGAGTTTCCGAGGGTGTCGTGGTGCCCATCGGTAGCGCTGCCGAACTACGTTCGGCGACGCCTCTGGGTGATGTCTTCATCGCGCTACAGGCGCCCGAAGGGGAAGCTATGGCCGCACCACCTCCACTCGGCGACGGCGACGCAATTCCGATCGCAGACACCTCGGCAGCCGCAACAATCGAGGAATTGCTCTCGACCGCATCGGTTCTCGTCAACGGAGGTGCGGTGCGTAACCTCACCAAGATCGTGAACGGGCTCGGTCACGCCGTCGACGGTCGGGGTGCGAACATCGAGAGCCTCCTCGATGACTCCGCCCGTCTGGTCACGCAACTCGGCGCGCGCTCCGCCGAGATCGAACACTCTCTGGTCCAGACGGACATGCTCATCGCCACACTGGCGGAACGGAAATCGACGATTCGTGAGGTGGTTGCCGCGGCCGGTCCGGCGCTCGAGGTCATCGCCGGGGACACCGCGGAGATACTCGACCTCGTGACCCAGGTGGATCGGATCAGTGGGCAGATGGCGAAATTCCCGTCGGTCAACGGTACCGACACGCGGTCGATGGTCGCCGATATCAACCGGATCGCGGCCGAACTCAACAACGCGGCGACGTCCCCCGATGCCTCACTCGAAGCGGTCAACAGCCTCTTTGCTCCGATCATGAAGACGACGAACTCGACGTCGGCCAGTGCTGACGCAGACTGGCAGCAACTCATTCTCGGCGCGATTCCGTCACCTGGACATTCCGGGGATCCCGGAAGCCGGTTGCCCGAGACGTCGGACATCGACACGATGGTGGGTGCCATCACCCACTCCTTGCTACGTCTGCAGGGCAGATTGACAGGGGCGGGAGGGTGACGAAGAAGATGACTGCGACAGACCGAATTGCAGCGCCGGTGGTCGGTGCGGTCCGGACGGGCTACCGGCATCGTCTCGGATTGTCCTTGACGGCGCTGGCATTGACTCTCGTGCTCGGAATCGCCTATCTCGTATTCGGTGTCTTCGAACTCGATCCTGCAGACCGAAAGATTCAGGTGCAGGTGCATTTCGATCAGTCCGGCGGCATTCTCCCCGATCGCGACGTCACCTTACGCGGAGTTCCGGTGGGTCGTGTGACGTCGGTGGATCTCACGGGCGACGGTGTCGTTGCAGTCGCTTCGATCGATTCGCAGACCAAGATCCCCCAAGGAGCAGAGGTACGTGTCGCGGGCTTGTCGCTTGCCGGGGAGCAATATCTCGACTTCCGTCCGAGCACCGACGACGGGCCGTATCTGACGGACGGCGCTGTGATCTCGACGGCGGATACCTCCACACCGGTACCGCTGTCGGACCTCATGCACAATCTGGACGGCATGCTCGCACAGATCGATCCGGCCGAGGTTCAGGTCATCGTCGAAGAGCTGGGGGTGAGCCCCCAGGCGCCGGAGAAGCTCTCCGACATCATCGATGGCGGGACCTTCCTCATCTCGACTCTCGATTCTGTTTTGCCACAAACTATCTCGGTTCTCAATACCAGCAAGGTGGTGCTGAACACGTTGGCGGAGGGAAGTCCGGGGCTGCAGGCCACATCGGCCAACCTGTCCGGTCTGCTGCAAGGTGTCGAGTCGATGGATCAGGGCTTCCGGACATTCGTCGACAACGCTCCCGCGACCCTCGGTGCACTCGACTCGATCATTGCGGACAATTCCCCCACGATGGTCCAACTGCTCGGAAACCTTGCAACGGTCTCGCAAATGGCATACGTACGAGTGCCTGCCCTGCAGGAGTTCTTCTTCCCGACCGAGCGGGACGGCTCGACACTCGAAGCGATCGGGACCGCGTTCCGGGACGGCGGCATCTGGGCGTACGTCAACCTGTATCCGCGCTACACCTGCGACTACGACCTTCCGCGGCGGCCACCGTCGGTGCCCGATTTTCCGGAGCCCTACCTGTACACCTACTGCGACAATCCGGACCCGTCCGTTCTCATCCGCGGCGCACAGAACGCTCCGCGCGCGCCGGGAGAAGAAGACGAGGCCGTACTTCCGCCGGGTGCCGACCCGGCCCGTACCGCCGACCCCACGCCGATCGGACCGCTGTCGGTTCCGTTGACCTACGGGGGGCCGCCTGCCGAGTACATCCACCCGAGATGACGGATGGGTTCGTGCACACCAACCCCTCTGGAAGGAGAACACACATGAGCAAGTCCAGTTCCGCCCTGGCGGCCGACGACCAGACGACCGATACCGCGAGCGCGGCACAGCAGGATGTCACCGAGGAAGCCGGAACCGAGAAGTCCCATGCCGCGACGACTGACCGCGATGGCACCGGAACCGAGGCCGGTCCGGGTCGACGCGCACGCCGGATCCGTACCGCTGTGCTCGTGGTGATCACGGTGACGTCGGTGGCCTGCGCCGCGTTCTTCGCGTGGAAGGCACACGAAGTCAGGTCCGTCAACGCCGCAGCCGCCACGGCCCTGGCAACCGCGCAGGACTACGCGGTGACGCTGACCTCGGTCGACCCGGGTGAACTCGACGGCAACTTCGACGCAGTTCTGGACGGCGCCACCGGCGAGTTCAAGGAGATGTACGCGCAGTCGAGCGGGGAACTACGCCAACTGCTCGTCGACAACAACGCGCAGGCGGAAGGCACGGTGGTCGAGTCCGGCGTCAAATCGGCCACGACCGATCGCGTCGAGGTGCTGCTGTTCATCGACCAGGTGGTGACGAACTCCGTCGTCCCCGAACCGCGACTCGATCGCAGCCGCGTGCTCATGACACTCGAACTCGTCGACGGCCGCTGGTTGGCCTCGCAGGTGGACCTTCCCTGATCTAGGACAGTCGTCCGTGCGGAAGCGAGGGCAGTGCGGTGGTGCCGAGCCATGCATCCCACAGCGCTCGTAGAGATTGATCGGTGAATCTCGTTGCCAGATCCGTCAATTGTTCGGTGGTGACGTTGGAGTGCCGGTACTCGGTGGTCCACGTACGCAGAAGTGTGAAGAACCGCTCGTCGCCGAGTCGTAGCCGCAACGCGTGCAAGGTGAGGGCGCCGCGCTTGTAGATCCGGTCGTCGAACATGTCCTTCGGGCCCGGGTCGCCCAGGAGGATGTCCTGCGGTAGGCGGGCGAGCCGGTTGTGCGCGTGCCGCGCGAGTTCGTGCGCCGAGGGGCCTCCGGAATTCTCCGCCCACAACCACTCCGCATAACACGCGAAGCCTTCGTGGAGCCAGATGTCTTTCCATCGCTTCAAGGTCAGGCTGTTACCGAACCATTGGTGTGCCAACTCGTGCGCAACCAAGCGTTCTTCATCGCGATGCCCGCTGCAGAAGTTTGCCCCGAAGACGGACATTCCCTGGGACTCGATCGGGATCTCGAGGTCGTCGTCGGTGACGAGCGCCGTGTAGTGCGAGAACGGATATGGTCCGAACAGCCGGGTGAATACCTCGATCATCTGCGGCTGACGTCCGAAGTCCCTGTCGAACTCGTCTCGCAGACGCGGTGGATGCACGGCGAACTGTGGTATGGGCGACGACGAGACCTTGCGGACCTCGTAGTTACCGATCTGGACACTCGCGAGATACGTCGACATCGGTTCGGGTTGCTCGTACACCCATGTGGTGCGACTGGATTTCGTCGTCTTGCGGAGCAACGTCCCGTTGGAGACCGCATGAAATGGTGCGTCGGTCGTGATCGTGACACGGTAGGTGGCCTTCGATCCGGGATGGTCGTCACACGGAAACCACGTCGGCGCACCGTTCGGCTGGCTGGCCACCAGTGAACCCTCGTCGAGTTCTTCCCAGCCGACCTCACCCCACATGGTGTGCCTCGGGGTCGGGGTGCCGGAATACTGGATGGTGAACGTCAGGGCCGCACCTACCGGAGCGGTCTGCGACGACGTCACCGTCAGTTTGTCATTGCGGTGGGTGAACTTCGAGGGGCGTCGCCCGTTGAGCGACACCTTCGTCACGCGCATTGCCTGTGCGAGGTCCAGCGTGAACTTTGCGCGGACGTCCGTCGCGGTGGCGATGACGGTGGCGCGACCCTCGAGTCGGTTGGCGGTCACCTTGTACGTCAAGTCCAGTTCGTACCGCGACACGAGATACCCACGGTTCCCGCTCTGGGGGAGGTATGGGTCGAGTGGACGATCGGGCCCGGTGGGTGCGATCGGTTTCGCGGGCTTGAGGGGCTTCACCGCGGCGACCAATCACCAGGCCGGGTCCACGGCGCGATCGGATTGCCCTGCCAGCGGGTGGAAGGGGGGACCACGTCGCCGCGCATCACGAGGGACGCTGGTCCGACTGTGGCGCCGGCGCCGATCCCCGATGCGGGCAACGCGACACATTGCGGGCCGAGCGTAGCTCCGGCGTCGAGGGTCACGGTGTCCATGGACATGATCCGATCATGGAACAGGTGGGTCTGAACCACGCACCCCCTCTCTACTGTCGCACCGGGACCCAGAGTGACGAGGTCGGCCTCCGGCAACCAGTAGCTTTCGCACCACACACCACGGCCGATCTTCGCGCCCAGACCACGCAACCACAGGTTCATCACGGCGGTGCCGGGGGTCGCTTGTCCGAACCACGGCGCGGCGACCATCTCGACGAAGGTATCGGACACCTCGTTGCGCCACACGAACGAGCTCCACAGCGGGTGTTCCTCGTGCCCGATGCGCCCGACGATGATCCACTTCGCTGCGATGGTGATGATGCACGCCACCGCACCTGCGGCCATCAGCACGAGCCCGCTGAACAATGCCGCTGCCCAGTAGCCGATGTGGACGGCAAGGGAATTCAGTGCAAACAGGACCATCAGTCCGATCCCGAAGGTCACCATCATGGGAACGAGGCGGAAGGTCTCGACGGCCCCGCGCGCGATCTTCAGTCTCACAGGTGGCTCGAACGTGCGACTCGAATCGGACTCGCCGGAGGCGCGACGCAACCGCACCGGGGGGCTGCCGAGCCACGACGAACCCGACTTCGCTTTCTCCGGTGCGGCCGAGAGCACCGCGACCAGACCGTGTTTCGGCACGCGACGACCGGGTGCGGCCATGCCCGAGTTGCCGAGAAAGGCCCGCTTACCGACCTTGGCGTGAGATATGTACAGCCAACCGCCGCCGAGTTCGTACGAGGCGACCATGGTGTCGTCGGCGAGGAACGCGCCGTCCGCGACCTTGGTGAACTTGGGGACCATGAGCACGGTCGACGCCTCGACGTCCTTACCGATGTCGGCGCCGAGCAGCCGCAGCCAGATGGGGGTGAGCATCGATGCGTAGAGCGGGAACAGGAACGTGCGCGAGGAGTCCATCAGGCGTTCGGTGGCCCACACTTGCCACCCGACGCGGCTTCGGACCGGATGCCAGCCTTCGGTCATGCCGATCGACAGCAGTCGCACGGTGATCAGGGTGAGCACGGCGAACACCGCCATGGTGAGGATTCCGCCGGCCGGGAGCATCATCAGGGAACGGACCACGGCCTCGGACACGCTCACGGTGTCCTTCACCCACCAGACCAGGAGTGCGACACCCGCGCCGATCGACATGATCGGAAGCCCCGCGAGGAGGATCGACGTCGCACCGAAGACAGGAAGCCAGCGGGCTCCGCGTGGCGGATCCTCGGAAGGCCATTGCGGTTCTGCTTTTCCGGTCTTTTGTGCGGGCGAGCCCGCCCAGTGCTGCCCAGCCTTGACGCGGCCGAACACAGCCGATCCTGCCGCGACCTCCGCGTTCTTGCCGACGCGTGAACCCGGGGCGAGGAACGAGCGCGCACCGATCGAGGCACCGGCACCGATGCGGATGCTCCCGATGTGGACGACGTCGCCATCCACCCAATACCCCGACAGGTCCACCTCGGGTTCGATCGAGCACCCGTCTCCGAGTTCGAGCATGCCGGTGACCGGGGGCAGAGTGTGCAGGTCGACGCCGTGGCCGATCTTCGCGCCCAGTGCCCTCGCGTACTGACGCATCCACGGTGCGCCCGACAGGTTGGTCGCGCCGGACGCCTCCGACAGGCGCTGCGCGGTCCACAGCCGCAGGTGGACCGCGCCGCCGCGGCGATAACTACCCGGCTCGAGTCCGCGTAGAAGTAGCCGGGCACCCAGGACCGCGATGCTCATCCGGCCGAGCGGCGACAGGAACACGACGATGCCGGCCGCGACCCACCACCACGACAACGTCACGGTCCACGGCACATCGGTGGCGATCGCGATGATGTTGTTCAGAATCGCAAGCCAGGTGATCCATTGGAGGCCGGTCGACGTCATGAGCGGCACTGTCGCGGCGAGCTGGAGGAACTGCGCCCACCGCGACACGGGGACGACCGCGCGGCGGGCCACGGTTTCCGTCGGGGCGAGTTCGTCGAGATAGGTGGCGAGGGACCCGAGACGAGGCCGGTCGTAGAGCTCGGCGACCGTCATTTCGGGATAGCGCTCACGCAAGGCGGTGACGAGCTGTGCGGCAGACAGGGAACCTCCACCGAGTTCGAAGAAGTCGTCGCCGAGCCCCTCGATCCGGGCGCCGAGCAATGAGGACCACAGCCCCGCGACCCATTCCGCGGTCGGGGGGAGGCCGAGTGCTTCGACCGAGTCGGCGTCGGCACCGGGCAGCGGCCACGGCAGTGCGCCCCGATCGACCTTCCCGGACGTTCGCGTGGGCAGCTCGTCGACGAGCGCGAGACGCGGTACGAGGGCGGCAGGAAGTTGTTCGGACAGCAGGTCGTGGGCGGAGGCGACGTCGAAGTCGGGATCGGTCGAGGCGATGTAGCCGACGAGGACCGAACTTCCGGCCGACGTCTTTCGGACCGCGCACGCACCCCCGGCGACACCGGGCAGATTCTGCAGAGCGTTGTCGACCTCGCCGAGCTCGATGCGTCGTCCGCCGATCTTGACCTGGTCGTCGGCGCGTCCTTGGAACAGCAGCCCTGCGCTGTCGAGTACGACGAGGTCGCCGCTGCGGTAGGCACGGTCCCAGCCGAGGGTCGGCATGGGCGCGTATTTCTCGGCGTCCTTGTCCGGGTCGAGGTAACGGGCAAGCCCGACACCGCCGATGACGAGTTCACCGGTCTGTCCTTCTGCGACGGGAATCCCCTCGGTATCGACAACCGCGAGATCCCAGCCGTCGAGCGGCAGGCCGATACGGATGGGCCCGGTGCCGTCCATGATCGCGGCACACGCGACCACCGTCGCTTCGGTGGGGCCGTACGTGTTCCACACCTCCCGGCCCGGCACGGCGAGACGCTCGGCGAGGTCGGGCGGGCAGGCCTCTCCGCCGAAGATGAGCAGACGCACCGCTTCGAGTGCTTCGCCGGGCCACATCGCCGCCAGGGTCGGGACCGTGGAGACCACGTTGATGCTGCGGGACACCAGCCACGGGCCCAGATCCATGCCGGTGCGCACCAGCGACCGTGGCGCCGGCACCAGGCACGCGCCGTGTCGCCAGGCCAGCCACATCTCCTCGCACGATGCGTCGAAGGCGACGGACAGACCCGCCAGCACCCGGTCGTGGGGGCCGAGCGGTTCGTCCCGGCAGAACAGGTTCGCTTCGGCGTCGACGAAGGCCGCGGCGTTGCGGTGTGTGACGGCGACACCCTTCGGGGTGCCTGTGGAGCCGGACGTGAAGATGATCCATGCGTCGTCGTCGAGGGTCGGCTCACGCACGTCCGGTTCAGCGGCCGGTGGCGCGGTGCCGGGGCCGATCCCCGCGTCAGTGACGATGGCGGTGACTTTCGCCTCGGAGAAGACCAACTCGGCACGTTCGTCGGGGTCGTCGGCATCCACCGGGACGTAGGCGGCTCCCGCCGCGAGAACGGACAGAATGGTGACGTACAGATCCTTGGACCCGGACGACATGCGCACACCGACGCGATCACCGGCGCCCACACCGGCCTCCGCGAGTCCGCGCGCTCCCGTATCCACCAGATCGAGGAGTTCGGAGTACTCGAGCATCGTGGTGCCGTCGTCTATCGCGGGCGCGCGCGGATGCGATTCAGCGGTGACGCGCAGCACGTCGATGAGTGTGCGTGGCGCCGGCGCGTGCGATCCGCGCAGGAAGATCCCCGGCACGAGCGACGTGTCGTCGGCTGCGGGTGGGAGTTGAGCAGACAATCCGCTGTCCTTCTACTCGGTTGGGCTACTCGGCTGGGCGATCCGGTGTTATTTCATGTGAAGGTGGACAACAGATGAACTTTCGGTGTGTGTGGGCCGGAGGGCGCGCGGCGCCGAAGCACCCGTCAGAGCAAAGCACGATGATGGATTCTTTGCAGGTCAGGGGGAGAAATTCACTTCTTCCCGACAATGAGGGGCGGGCCACGATCGAGGTCTCGACTTGACACGAAGTGTGCCCGGTGTCATTGTCTTCGGCAGGTCATGAGTACCAGCGTCAAGCCCCGGCTCGCTGGTCGGCAACCCTCCGCCGCGGTGGGGTGCTCCGGGTGACGACCTGGCTGACGTACCGAACCCGGGCGCAGCAAGCGCGGACTCCGCCGGCGAACGATTCACCTTCGTCGTGGCGATCACCGACGGGTCCCTGATACACGAGGGAAATTCGTCATGACTGTTGCCACCACCACCTGTGTCGCTCCCTTTGCTCGCGTGTCGGGCTGTGACGTGCAGGTCCCTCTCGTACAGGGCGGTACCTGCACCTACGCGAACTTCGATTATGCGGCCAGCGCACCGGCTCTGGCGAGCGTGACCGACCGGATCTCCGAACTGTTGCCGTTCTACGCCAGCGTGCACCGCGGCGCGGGCTACGCATCGCGTATCAGCACCACGAGCTACGAGGATGCACGCGCGTCGGTCTCCCGATTCGTGGGCACCGACGAGGACCAGGTCGTGGTCTTCACCCGCAACACCACGGATTCGATCAACCTGCTTGCCGGTGCAGTCCCCGGCGATGTCGTGGTCCTCGACATCGAGCATCACGCGAACCTGCTGCCGTGGAAGAACACTCGTGTGGTCGAAGCCGCGGACTCAGTCTCGGAGACCATGTGGCGGATCGCCGTCGAGCTGGAACGTGCCCCGGCAGCGCTACTCGCCGTGACCGGAGCCTCCAATGTCACGGGCGAGGTTCTGCCGATCGGCGAGCTTGCCGACCTCGCCCACGCGTGCGGTGCGCGGATCTTCGTCGATGGTGCCCAGCTGGTTCCGCATCGTCGTGTCGATCTCGCTGAACTCGGCGTCGACTATCTGGCGTTCTCGGGCCACAAGCTGTACGCACCGTTCGGTGCCGGTGTGCTGGTCGGGCGTCGTGACTGGCTCGATGCGGCCGAGCCGTATCTCGCTGGTGGCGGTGCGGTACGCGAGGTTGCCCTCGACCACACCGAGTGGGCGTGTGCTCCGGCCCGTCACGAGGCCGGATCTCCGAACGTACTGGGGGTCGCGGCGATCGCTGCGGCGTGCGACACCCTCGCATCACACGACGCCGAGTCGGTTGCGCGTCACGAGGAGTTGTTGTGTGCGCAGCTCGTCGACGGCCTGCGCGACATCTACGGTGTGGAAATTCTTCGGCTGTGGGAGGATTCGGTGGACTGCGTCGGAATCGTCACTTTCGGTATCGACGGCTTCGAACCGGGTGAAATCGCCGCCTACCTCTCAGCCGAACACGGCATCGGGGTTCGTGACGGCCGTTTCTGCGCTCATCCGTTACTTTCCCGCGTCGGACTTCCCGGTGGCGCGGTGCGGGCATCCCTGGGGCTGGGAAGTTCGTCGGCGGACGTCGACCGTCTACTCGCGGCGCTTCGGCAGTTGGTGGTGGAGGGGCCGTCGTGGTCGTACGCCAAGACCGACGGGGCATGGAATCCGACGCCGGAGACCCGGCCCGGTCTCACGCAGTCGGGCGACGGTGCGGCGGAGTGCGTCTGAACGATCGCGTCTCGATGCCGCGCTCGTATCCCGATCGGCCGGGCGAGGCTCAGTCCACCACGACGTCGACCCCCGCGGTCACCCGTAGGAGTTCGGTATACGAGGTGCGGAAGAGGGTGTCCAGGCTTCCGCCCGATGCCCACAGCTCGGGGTATCCCGCCAGCGCGCTGTCGACGTAGGTCGGCAGGTTGGTGGGGTGCCCGAGCGGGGCCACGCCGCCGAGTTCCTGGCCGGTGACCTCCGCGACGAGGTTGCCAGGCGCGGTGGTGAGAGTTCCGCCCAATCGGGTACCGGTGCGCTCGAGCGATACCCGGTGCGAGCCCGAGACGAGAATCAGGACGGGGTCGTCGTCGAGGAGGAACACGAGAGACTTGACGATCGCCCCGATGTCGACATGCACGGCCGCCGCTGCCTGCTCTGCGGTGTGCACCGGAATCGACTGGGTGGTGATCAGGCCGTGATGTCCGCGAGCGATGAGTGTGTCGGCGACTCGGGCGGCATTCGGATGCAATGGCCTGGGCATGATGCCACCCTATGAAAACCGGTGACCGCTGTGACCGGATCGGCAAGGATCGACGTGATCGGAAGCTCGGTGCGATGCGAGCAGCAAAATATTACTCTGGAGTAATGACTGATTCATCCAGCTGGAAGGCGTTCACTGTCGAGCGCGCCGAACACGTAGCCCAGGTCACACTCATGGGCCCGGGCAAAGGCAACGCGATGGGACCGGACTTCTGGTCGGAACTGCCCAAGATCTTTGCGCAACTCGACGCCGACCCCGAGGTGCGCGCCGTGGTCCTCACCGGCTCCGGACGGCACTTCTCATACGGACTCGACCTGCCCGCCATGGCCGGCGACCTCGGGTCGGTACTGGCAGACAAGGCGCAGGCGAAGCCCCGCACCGACTTCCACGCGATGGTCAAGCGCATGCAGGGCGCCATCACAGCGGTCGCCGACTGCCGCAAACCCGTCGTCGCCGCAGTCTCGGGCTGGTGCATCGGCGGCGGCGTCGACCTCATCTCGGCAGCCGATATTCGGTACGCGAGTGCCGATGCCCGGTTCAGCGTTCGCGAGGTCAAGGTCGGGATGGTGGCCGACGTCGGTAGTCTCGCGCGCCTTCCCCTGATCATCGGAGACGGCCATCTACGCGAACTCGCGTTGACCGGCAAGGACATCGATGCCGCACGCGCCGAGAAGATCGGCCTCGTGAGCGACGTCTTCGACGACGCTGCCGCGGCTCTCGCCGCCGCACACGCGACGGCCGCCGAGATCGCAGCCAACCCGCCCCTCGTGGTCCACGGCATCAAGGACGTCCTCGACCACACGCGCTCCGCGCAGGTCGACGACAGCCTCCGCTACGTCGCCGCGTGGAACTCTGCGTTCCTGCCGTCCGAAGATCTCACCGAGGCGATCACCGCTGTGATGCAGAAGCGCGCGCCTGAATTCAAGGGCCGCTAGGACGTTCAGGACTGCCGGAACGCGACCTTCCACAGGAAGAAATCTCCCGGCCGATCATGATCGGCCGGGAGATCTTGTCTTCGGGGGGCCGGGCGCCCTTCGGGGACTCGGGTCCGCCGTCCTGTGGGCTTCAGTGCCCGCCGTTGTCCTTCAGCCGCGCGATCGAGGCTGTGACCTCAGCCTCGGCGTCGGCCCGTCCGGTCCAATCGGCAGCCTCGACGTGCTTGCCCGGCTCGAGGTCCTTGTAATGGACGAAGAAGTGCTTGATCGCATCGAGCTCGAACTGCGGCACATCGCTGATGTCCTGGATGTGGTCCCAACGCGGATCGCCGGCCGGAACAGCCAGGACCTTGTCGTCGCCGCCGGCCTCGTCGACCATCTTGAACATGCCGACCGGGCGTGCATCGACGAGCACGCCGGGGTACACGGACTCGGGCAGTAGCACCAGGCAGTCGAGCGGATCGCCGTCCTCCCCGAGCGTGTTCTCGATGTAGCCGTAGTCGGCCGGGTATCCGAAGGAGGTGTAGAGGTAGCGGTCGAGCTTGACGCGGCCGGTCTCGTGATCGACCTCGTACTTGTTGCGCTGCCCCTTCGGGATCTCGATGGTGACCTCGAACTCCACGCCTTGCCTCACTTCGTCGATGTTTGCCCGTCGATACGGCGCCCGTATCTGCGGCGATGGTCCGAAGTGAGGATAACCGCCCCGGCGCTACGCTGTAGGTGCAGGTACCGGACCACCACGCGACCACCAGGGCGCGAGTGTGTAGGGCCGATTGGTTGAACACAGCGGAGGCGTGTTGGCGGGGCAAGGTAACAGCAAGAAGCACGGTGGGCTCGAAACCCGCAAGCGTCGGAGCTTTCGGATCCTGCTGGGTATCTGGATCGTGGGTTTCCTCGCGCTCGTGGTCGGTGGCGCATTCGCGGTCTACGACGTGCGCACCACCGCTTCTGCTGCCATCGTCCCCGCCCCCGCACCCGTCATCGCCGCTCCGCAGGTCGCGGCCGTCACCGACGCGGCCCCCGCACCCAGCCCCACCGGACTCACCGCGGCACTCCGTGCTGCTGTGACGAATCCCGGACTCGGTGAATTCACCGGGTCGGTCACCGACACCACGACCGGTACGGTGCTCTGGTCGCACGAGCCCGAACGTCCGATGACGCCGGCGTCCACCACGAAACTGCTCACCGCAGCGGCCGCCCTGATCGCGCTGCCGAGCGACCATCGGGT
This sequence comes from Rhodococcus ruitaii, assembly GCF_055230935.1. Taxonomy (NCBI): domain Bacteria; kingdom Bacillati; phylum Actinomycetota; class Actinomycetes; order Mycobacteriales; family Nocardiaceae; genus Rhodococcus; species Rhodococcus ruitaii. The sequence continues at coordinate 21,532 of NZ_JBUYWC010000019.1, forward strand.
CACGACGAAGGTGGTATCCGGATCCCGGCCCGGCGAAATCGTATTGGTCGCTGGGGGAGATCCGACTCTGACGGCGCAACCCATCGGTGAGGACGGCTTCTATCCCGGGGCGCCGCGCATCGCCGATCTCGCCGATCAGATCTCACGCTCCGCCGTCGCCGTCGACACCGTGCTCGTCGATATCGGTGTATACAGCGGTGACGTCCTCGCACCCGGGTGGTTCCCCGAGGACATCCCCGCCGGGTTCGTCGCCCCGATGGAACCGGTGATGCTCGACGCTGGGCGATCCAACCCGCTCGAAGACGAATCGGCGCGCAGCGCGACACCGGCCTTGGATGCGGGTCGGGCACTCGCTGTTGCGCTCGGCGCTGATCCCGCGAACGTTGCTCTCGGATCTGCTGCTCCCGGCGCGACCCCCATGGCGTCGGTGCAGTCGGCACCGCTGCGTGACCGGCTCGGACAGATGGTGAGCCGATCCGACAATGTGCTTGCCGAGGCCATCGGCCGCGAGGTCGCCATGGACGCCGGGGCCGGAGCATCCTTCTCTGCTGCCACCGATGCCGTCCTGCGCACGTTGCAGGGCGGGGGGTTCGACACCTCCGGCGTGACGCTTTCCGACCTCAGCGGTTTGTCGGTCGACAATCGGATCACGGCCGGCCTGCTCGACGCCATCATGGCGGCTGCGGCGGCCCCGGACCGTGAGGAATTGCGCCCGATACTCGACTACCTGCCTGTTGCCGGCGGCACCGGCACCCTCGCGGAGCGTTACGGCACGACTAATCGCGCCGGAGCCGGGTGGGTTCGCGCCAAGACAGGCACACTGGATCTGGTGAGCGGGCTTTCGGGTTATGTGGTCGACATCGACGGCCGCGTGCTCTCGTTCGCGTTGCTGTCCAACGAGCGTTCTCCCAGTGAAGCCCGGCCTGCGCTGGACGCGGTGGCCGCGGTCCTCCGAGAATGTGGATGCCGATGAATGTGATTGCAGATGAATGACACCGACCGCGCACTCGGCGACGCGATCGACTGGTCGCTCGCGGCGGGCGTCGGTGCGCGGCTGGCGCGTCCGGCACCGGCGATGTCGCGCTACACCCAGGACACCGCGGCCGCCGAACTCGCGTCGGCTTCCGACCGGGCAGAGGCCCCCGTCCGGAATCTGACCGGGCTCGGCAGTGATGCCGCGCCGCCGCCGGCGCTCGTCGTCGATCGGCCGGGGTGGGTACACGCCGCGGCCGCCTCGATGTCCGAACTGGTCGGCGGTGGCGAGAACCGCTCGTGGGCCGCGAAGCCCGCCGGAGCACAGGCCGGGGCGATGCTCGCCTACCTGTCCTCGGCCGTGCTCGGGCAGTACGACCCGTTCTCCCGGACGCTACTGCTGGTCACCCCGAACGTCGTCACCGTCGAACGTGCGTTGAAGGTGCCCACTGCAGACTTCCGGCTGTGGGTGTGCCTGCACGAGGTCACCCACCGGGTGCAGTTTGCGGAAGCGCCCTGGATGGCCGACCTCATGCGCGACGCCGCCGGGCAGCTGTCGGCCGCCGTCGACGAGTCGATCGGCGACATCGCCGGACGTGTCGTCTCAGCAGTCCGCGAGGTGCGGAGACCCGACGACAAACCGATGTCGCAGCGTGGCATGGTCGGTCTGATACGTGCTGTGCAGGCCGAACCCCAACGCGAAAGCCTCGATCGAATGCTTGCGCTCGGCACTCTCCTCGAGGGGCACGCCGATCACGTCATGGATGCCGTCGGGCCGTCGGTGGTGCCGTCGGTGGTCCGCATCCGGCGGGCATTCGACAGTCGCCGTCGACGCAGCAGCAATCCGATCCACCGCGTCATCCGCATGCTACTCGGGATGGACGCGAAGATCGCGCAGTACGTCCACGGCAAGAGGTTCGTCGACACCGTCGTGGCGAAGGTGGGGATGGAGGAGTTCAACGCAGTCTGGTCCGGTCCGGACGCGCTACCGACTCTCGGCGAGATCGACAAGCCGGAAACCTGGATCGCGCGAGTGCTGGGCTGACCGTGGCCGCAGCATCGCCACCCCTGCTTCCGGAGATGCCGGCAATCCACGAGATCCGCCGGGCAGTGCGTACCTGGCTCGCCGAGTACGACGCGAGCACTGTCGTCGTCGGACTCTCCGGTGGTGCCGACTCGGCAGCTCTGACCGCTGCCGCTGTCGCGGAGGCCGATGCCGTACACGCAGTGGTGGTGGACCACCGTCTGCAGGACGGATCCGACCTGGTGGCCGCACGGGCCGTGGAGTTCGCGGAGTCGGTCGGATGTACCTCGGCGCGGGTGCACGCGGTCGATGTGAGCGGCCCGGGCGGCCTCGAAGCTGCCGCCCGTCACGCGCGCTACCGGGCTCTCGACGACGTGCGGTGCGGCCATCCGGTGCTACTCGGGCACACTCTCGACGATCAGGCCGAGACCGTACTGCTGGGCCTCGGCCGCGGCTCGGGGCTGCGATCGATCCGCGGGATGGCGCCGTTCGACGACCCATGGGGCCGCCCCCTCCTAGGTGTCCGCCGTGACACCATCCGGCGGGCGTGCGAGGAACTCGGCTACCGTCCGTACGAGGATCCGCACAACTCGGACCCGCGGTTCACCCGGGTGCGGCTGCGGAGCGAGGTTCTTCCGCTGCTCGAGGAGGTTCTTGGCGGCGGAGTGGCTGCGGCACTCGCACGGACCGCGGCGCAATTGCGCGAAGATGGCGAGGTCCTCGACGCTGCCGCGGACCACGTGCTCGCCGACTCTCTCAGAAGACGGGACGGCCCTGCCGGAGAGTCGCAACTCGATACCGCGACATTGGCGTCGGCGCCACCCGCGATCCGGCGTCGCGCGGTGCGGGCGTGGTTGATCGAAAGGGGAGCGTCGTCACCGCCCGACCGAACTCTGCGTGCCGTGGATGCCCTCGTGGGTGAGTGGCGTGGGCAGGGTCCGGTGGCGGTCGGCCGGGGTCCCGAGCGAGGGACCAGGTTGGTGGTGGCACGACGGCGTGGCACTCTGAGCGTGGAGTTCGTCGACCAGCAACGGTGTGCGGACGACTGACGGAAGGTAGGTAGGACCCGGTGTACGAAGGCGATATTGCGTCGGTGCTGATCTCGCAGGAAGAGATCGACAAGCGCATCGCAGAACTGGCAGAGTCCGTTGCCAAGCGGTATCCGCCGGGTGCTCCCGAAGGCGACCTGCTTCTGATCGGCGTCCTCAAGGGTGCGATCTTCTTCATGACCGACTTCGCTCGCGCGTTGCCGATCCCGACGCAGATGGAGTTCATGGCCGTCAGTTCGTACGGTTCGTCGACATCGTCGTCGGGTGTGGTGCGCATCCTCAAAGACCTCGACAAGGACATCGCCGGCCGCCATGTGCTGATCGTCGAGGACATCATCGATTCGGGACTGACCCTGTCGTGGCTGCTCCGCAACCTCAAGACCCGTAACCCCGCGTCGCTCGAGGTCGTCACCCTGCTGCGTAAACCCGATGCCACCAAGATCGATATCGAGGTCGCGGACGTCGGCTTCGACATCCCCAACGAATTCGTCGTCGGATACGGTCTGGATTACGACGAGCGGTATCGCGACCTACCGTATATCGGCACGCTCGATCCGAAGGTGTACAGCAGCGAGAGCTGAGTGGGTCACCGGAGAGGAAGCGGATTTCCCGGACGCACCGCGACGGACCGTTGCAGTGCCTCGAGGTCCTGCTCCATGAGCCGGAACAGGCAGTACACGAACAGGAACGCGCCGATGCTGCCCACGGAGAGCACACGCACCGCGAGCTGAACTTGGGTGATCTCGTCGACCGTGAGGAAGGTCGACCCCGCGACCGCGACGAGAGGTACTGCCGCCGCGACGGCAAGATAGCGGATGCTGCGTCGGTGCAGCCCCTCGAGTTCGCGGGCATCGGTGGTGTCGGTCGCTCCGTGGGGCAGGAACGCCGGGTAGATCGACCTCACCATGTAGAACGAGACGAAGAAGAACGGGTATGCCACTGCGATCGTTCCGCATACGACTATCGACGTGACGAAATGGGTGATCGCCCTGCTGTCGAGCGCCCCCGACACGGACTCCATGATCACCGGGAACAGGATTCCGGACAGCACCCACAGCGTCATCACCACCGCTGTGATGCGATCGGCGATGAGCAGTGCGTCATGTCTGGCACGCGCGAGCTCGGCGGCGTCGTACTGCCGCCCCCGGCGCAGTCCACGTGGCACAGTGATCAGTCGCCGCGCAAGGTAGACGATCACCAGCGCGCCGAGGGGAAACACGACGGCGTTGATGATCAGCGCGATGGTCTGGAACTGGAGCTGCGCGTCCGGCGACAGTTGCCCGACGATCAGATTCCGATTGTGCTGGAAGTTGTAGAGCGCACCCAGCACATTGGGAAGGCCGACCGCCGCGATCATCAACGGGATGACGGGCCTGCGCAGCCGCGCTCGCCAACTCTCGGGTGGCGGGTCCACGAGTTCGCGGGCACGTGCGTCGAGACACAGATCGAATTGCTGCGCGAGTTCGGCGCCGGATGCCCACCGGGCAGTGGGCTCGGGTGCGAGGCACCGTGTGAGCACACGGCGCAAAGTCTGCGGGCAATCGCTCGGCAACTGCGTGAGTGCGTCGCCTTCCGGAGGGTGACGGCGGGTGCGCAGCATGGCTTGGAGTGCGTCCGTCGTGGGCGCCTCCGCGAGGTGGGCGTCGCGGTCGTCGCCGGGTCTGCTGCCGGTGAGCAATTCCCACAGCATCACACCGAGCGCGTAGATATCGCTGCGGGTGTCGAGGTCGGCGGCACTCCGAGGCAGGTGAGGATGGCAGGCCTCGAGTTGTTCGGGTGACATGTATGCGAGCGAGCCGCCGAGATAGGCGACCGGTGAGCTGTCGTCCACCGATTCGGCGAAGCTGATGTTGAAATCGGCCAGTTTCGGCACGCCTTCCGCGGTGAGCAGTACGTTCGCCGGTTTGATATCGCGATGCAGAACGCCTCGGTGCTCGGCGTAGTGAAGCGCCTCGGCGAGGCGCCGTCCCAACCATGCCACGGTCTCGGGCCAGGTCAGGCGCCCGAGGCGCTCCCGGACGGGTGATTCGGACGGCCTGATCTCACCCTTGGCCTGCAGGGCTTCGTCGACGGAGTCGAGCAGCAGTCGGCCGGACCGTTGCTCGGGCGGTGTCTTGCGTACCTTGTGGAGTACGCGCAGCAGAGTTCCGCCGGGCATGTACTGCATGTAGAGCAGTCGCAGTCCGTGATCGGGAAGGATTCTCTGGTCGAAGACCCGAACGATGTAGTCGTGGTCGAGCTGGGCGAGAGTCTGCGCCTCATTTCCGCTGTTCCGTGACACCTTCACTGCGACGAGACGTTGCATCGACTGCTGCCGTGCCAGGAACACTCTCCCGAACGCACCGGTTCCCAGTGCAGTGAGCAGATCGAAATCATCGATGCGTTGTCCGGCCTCCACATCGTCGAGGGTGATGGGGTCGCCGGAATCCAGGATGTCGGGGCGCGTCTGCGCTGTGACGGTGAGGTCGACGGTGTCGGCCGCACGGGCGGTCTCCGCAGGTTGTGTCCTGTCGGACGTCTGCGTGGTATCGAGAACCGTAGTGTCGGGTACCGCAGCGGTCCCGGCGGTCCGGGCCGGTTCCGGATTCCGCGTGGCCATGCTCGATTTTCCCACATGTCGCTGCATCGGATACGGCACACTGCACTGCCGGACGCCGAGGGAACCTGAGGCATGATCCCGCGCGTTGGTATAGCAGGCCGACCACGCAGGGGCGTCATGGCAGCGTCACGCGGTAACCTTGCGGTGCCCGATTGGTCACGGGTATGGGAAGTGCCACAACGACCACATTGCTGACGTCACTATCGAAAGGACCGGCCGAACCGGCCGAACCTGTATGAACCGCAAGACAGTGTTTCGTAATCTGGGGATAGTCCTCGGCATCCTGTTGGTCATCTATGCCTTCAGCTACTTCGGCGACGACACGCGCGGCTTCACGAAGGTCGATACGTCCGTCGCGATCGCGCAACTCGACGCGGGCAACGTCAACCAAGCGCAGATCGACGACCGCGAGCAGCAGGTCCGATTGTGGCTCGACAGCGGTAACGACGCGACCGAGGGCTCGACCGAGATTCTTGCCAAGTACCCGGACTCGGCGTCCGAGCAGGTCTTCGACAAGGTCGCCGCGTCCGATGCCGAATCATTCGACACGCAGGTCACCCAGGACAGCTGGCTGTCCTCGATTCTCCTGTTCGTGTTGCCGATGCTCATTCTTCTCGGCGTCTTCATCTTCGTGATGAGCAGGATGCAGGGTGGTGGCCGCGGCGGCATGATGGGCTTCGGTAAGTCGAAGGCCAAGCAGCTGTCCAAGGACATGCCCAAGACGACCTTCACCGACGTCGCCGGCGCGAACGAGGCCGTCGAAGAGCTCTACGAGATCAAGGACTTCCTGCAGAACCCCGCGCGCTACCAGGCATTGGGCGCGAAGATCCCCAGAGGCGTACTCTTGTACGGGCCTCCCGGCACCGGCAAGACCCTGCTCGCGCGTGCGGTCGCGGGTGAAGCCGGTGTGCCGTTCTTCACGATTTCCGGTTCTGATTTCGTCGAGATGTTCGTCGGTGTCGGCGCCTCGCGCGTGCGCGACCTGTTCGAGCAGGCCAAGCAGAACGCGCCGTGCATCGTCTTCGTGGACGAGATCGACGCGGTCGGCCGCCAGCGTGGCGCCGGACTCGGCGGCGGACACGATGAGCGAGAGCAGACCCTCAATCAGCTGTTGGTGGAGATGGATGGGTTCGGCGACCGACAGAGCGTCATCCTCATCGCGGCGACCAACCGTCCCGACATCCTCGATCCTGCGCTGTTGCGTCCCGGTCGCTTCGACCGTCAGATCCCTGTCAGCAACCCCGACCTCGCCGGGCGGCGCGCGATCCTCCAGGTGCATTCGCAGGGTAAGCCGATCGATCAGCACGCCGACCTGGAAGGCCTGGCGAAGCGCACTGTCGGTATGTCTGGTGCGGATCTTGCGAACGTCATCAACGAAGCAGCGCTGCTGACCGCCCGTGAGAACGGCACCGTGATCACCGAGGCGATCCTCGAAGAATCCGTGGACCGCGTCATCGGTGGCCCACGTCGCAAGAGTCGGATCATCAGCGAGCACGAGAAGAAGATCACCGCGTATCACGAGGGCGGTCACACCCTTGCCGCGTGGGCGATGCCCGACATCGAACCTGTCTACAAGGTCACGATTCTCGCGCGTGGTCGAACCGGCGGACACGCGATGACGGTGCCCGAGGACGACAAGGGCCTGATGACCCGCTCCGAGATGATCGCCCGCCTCGTCATGGCGATGGGTGGCCGCGCTGCGGAAGAACTGGTGTTCCGCGAGCCCACGACCGGAGCGTCGTCCGATATCGATCAAGCAACCAAGATCGCGCGCGCCATGGTCACCGAGTACGGCATGAGCGCGAAGTTGGGCGCTGTCCGTTACGGCCAGGAACAGGGCGACCCCTTCCTGGGGCGGTCCATGGGCGTGCAGTCCGACTACTCGCACGAGGTCGCGCGGGAGATCGACGAGGAGGTGCGCAACCTGATCGAGGCGGCGCACACGGAGGCCTGGTCGATTCTCAACCAGTATCGCGACGCACTCGACCTGATCGCAGGTGAATTGCTCGAGCACGAGACACTCACCCGCAAGGACCTCGAGCGGATTCTCGCGTCGGTGGAGAAACGTCCTCGGATCACGACGTTCAACGATTTCGGTGACCGTGTTCCGTCGGACAAACCGCCGATCAAGACTCCCGGCGAACTCGCCAAGGAACGCGGCGAGCCGTGGCCGCCGGAGCCGCCGTCGCTCACCAAACCGGTGACGCAGGAACAGCCGCAGGCGCCGCAGCAACAGCAGTTCCCGCCGCAGCAACAGCCGTACCCGTACCAGCAGCCTCCAGGTCCGGCGCCCCAGCCTGCCGGATCGGCTCCGACACAGCCTGCCGGATCGGCTCCGACACAGCCTGCCGGATCGGCTCCGACACAGCCTGCCGGATCGGCTCCGACACAGCAGATGTTCGGGCAGCCGTCCACAGGTCAGGCTCCGTATCCGTCCGGCACGGCGCCGCAGCAACAGCCGCAGCCGCAGCAACCGTCTGGCGCAGCGCCGCAACAGCAGTCCGGTCAGGGCAACGGCTACCAGTCTCCGCAGCCGGTACCCGCATCGGAGCCCATGCCGGGCTTCCCGCCGGCCGCAGACCAATACCCAGGTGGGCCGCGACACGCGACCCGGCCTGATTACGGTGCCCCCGCGGGTTGGTCGGCACCGGGTTGGCCGCCGCAGGACAGGCCGAACCAGTCGCAGGACCAGCCGAGCGGGATCTATCAGCGGGGATACCCCGACTGGACGCAGCAGGGCAACACCGAGGGCGTGAACAGTGCAGGTGGTGACACCGGCTCGCAGCGTGACGACGAAGGTCGGACAACGCCGGAGCCTCCCCCCACCCAACCGTGGGACGGTCCGGCAAACCACCGCTGACATCGTCGGTAGCAGCGTAGTTCCCAGATCACAGCAGAAAGTGGAGGACGTCGGGTGTCGGTGAATCACCTCAATGCAGAGGCGAGTTCTGCCTCGGACGGCCATGACGGCGCCGAGTCGTTGAGCCTGTCCACGGGTCGGCCCTTCGATCAGGCCCGGGCCGAGGAGGCGGTACGTGAACTGCTGATCGCCGTCGGAGAGGATCCCGAGCGTGAAGGACTGCGCGACACCCCGTCGCGTGTCGCCCGGGCGTACCGTGAGGTGTTCAGCGGACTGTTCACCGTTCCCGACGAGGTGCTCAACACCACCTTCGACGAAGGCCACCAGGAACTCGTCATGGTGCGCGACATCCCGATGTACTCGACGTGCGAGCACCATCTGGTCTCGTTCCACGGTGTCGCCCATGTCGGATACATCCCCGGGCCCACGGGGCGCGTGACGGGGCTGTCGAAGCTCGCACGGCTCGTCGACCTCTACGCGAAGCGCCCGCAGGTGCAGGAACGTCTGACGAGCCAGATCGCCGACGCGCTGGTGCGTAAGCTCGAGCCGCGCGGCGCCATCGTCGTCGTCGAGGCCGAACACCTCTGCATGGCAATGCGCGGCATCCGCAAACCTGGAGCGAGTACCACGACGTCGGCGGTGCGCGGGCTGTTCCAGACGAGCTCGGCGTCTCGCGCAGAAGCCCTGGATCTCATCCTGCGCCGGTGAGCATCCTTCCGGGCATACCGTGGCCCTTGGTGCGGGACGCACAGTGGCCCATCGTGATGGGTGTACTCAACGTCACCAGCGACTCCTTCTCCGACGGCGGACGCTATCTCGACCGTGACACCGCGATCGCCCGCGGGCTCGAACTCCGCGAACTCGGTGTCGACATCGTCGACGTCGGCGGTGAATCGACTCGTCCCGGTGCAGCACGGGTCGATCCCGCGATCGAGGCCGCGCGTGTCGTGCCGGTCATCGAGGCGCTCACCTCGGCCGGAATCGCCACGAGCGTCGACACCATGCGTGCGTCCGTCGCCGAAGTCGCGATCGAGGCCGGCGTGACGATCATCAACGACGTGTCGGGTGGCCGGGCGGACCCGAACATGGCGTCGGTGGTGGCGTCAGCGCAGGTCCCGTGGATTCTGATGCACTGGCGGCCCACCGGCGAGTTCGTCCACGCCGGTGGGAGCACCCACTACGACGATGTGGTGCGCGAGGTTCGCGACGAACTGCTCACCCAGGTCGATGCCGCTCTGGCGGCGGGTGTCGTTCGCGAGAACCTCGTCCTCGATCCTGGTCTGGGGTTCGTGAAGAACGCCGAGCACAACTGGGAAATCCTGCAGCGGCTGCCCGAGCTCACCGAGCTCGGATTCCCGGTGCTGATCGGAGCGTCGCGCAAGCGGTTTCTCGGATCGTTGCTCGCGGCGCCCGACGGCACCGTACGCTCGCCCGACGGGCGGGAGGTCGCGACCGCGGTGGTCTCCGCTCTCGCCGCGACACACGGTGCGTGGGGTGTGCGGGTGCACGATGTGCAGGCGAGTCGCGATGCACTCGCTGTCGTCCGGGCATGGCAACGAGGCAGTGCGGAAGGTGTGCACGATGGGTGATCGCATCGAGCTGCGCGGGCTGAGGGTCCGCGGCAACCACGGTGTGTTCGACTACGAGAAGCGTGACGGACAGGACTTCCTGATCGACGTCGTCGCGTGGCTCGATCTGGCTCCGGCCGGAGCCAGCGACGATCTCGTCGACACCCTCGACTACGGGGGGCTCGCCGAGCGGGCCGCCGCGATCGTCGCCGGTCCCGCGCACGATCTGATCGAGACCGTGGCCGGCCGGATCGCAGAAGGTGTCCTGGCAGATGGCCGGGTTTCGCGGGTGGAGGTGACCGTGCACAAGCCATCGGCGCCGATTCCGCTGACGTTCGCCGATGTGGCCGTGGTGGTGGACCGTACGCGGGGCACCGAATGAGCTGTGCGGTGCTGTCGATCGGTTCCAATCTCGGCGACCGGCTCGGGCACCTGAAATCGGTTGTCGACGTGCTCGGTCTGCGCGTGCGCGCGGTGTCGAGCGTGTATTCCACTGCGCCGTGGGGCGGTGTGGAGCAACAGGATTTCCTCAACGCCGTCGTGGTGGCCGAGGACGAGGATTTCGACGAGTACGACTGGCTGACGTTGGGTCGTGAACTCGAATCTGCTGCCGCACGCGTGCGGGTCCAGCGTTGGGGTCCGCGCAGCCTGGACGTCGACGTCGTGGTGTGCCGGACGGGTGCAGGGGAGGTGCGCAGCGACGATCCCGAGTTGCTCCTGCCGCATCCTCGTGCGCACGAGCGGGCTTTCGTCCTGGTGCCCTGGCTCGAGGTCGAGCCGGACGCGAGTCTCATCGCGAACGGGCGTACCCGGCCGATCTCGGACTGGCTTGCAGACCTCGACGAGGCCGAACGCGACGGGGTGCACCGCACCGGCCTCGCACTCGCCGATCCGGCGCAGGGCGTCCAGGCCGGCCGCGGAGAGCGCCCGTGATGAAAGCGACCCGGATCCGCGACCTGATTGCTCTTGCGCTGCTCGCCGCGGCGATCGCGTGGTTGTTGATCCGCACGATGTACGGATCGCTGCCACCGATCCCGGTCTATGCCGGCGCGTCGCTGTATCCGGTGGCTGCGCTCGAAGTGGTGCTCGCATTCATGATCCGCTCGCGTGTGAACAATCATCAGCTCGGCGACGGCCCCCGCCAGCTGCACCCGATCACCGCGGCGCGGTCGGTTGCGCTGGCAAAGGCCTCTGCGCTCGTCGGTGCGGCGAGCGCCGGGGTGTGGGTGGGCTTTCTGCTGTATCTCCTGCCGCAGCGGGGCACGGTGCAGGCGGCGTCGGAGGATGCTTCGGGTGTGATCGTGGGCGGGCTCGCAGGAGTGGTGCTCGTCGCCGCAGCATTGTGGCTCGAACATTGTTGCCGGACACCTGAGGATCCGGATGAACCGTCCGAGCCTGCCACCTGACGGCGTGTTCGGAGATTGCCGCTGATCGCCGGTGCACACGCGGCCACGTGTCGCTGTGAGGTCTGCCTGTGTCGGCTATCGACCAGTACGCTGGCAAGCATGGTGTTTCGGGGGCGAGAGAGTAAGGATCGCCGGCTGTGGCGTAGTTCCGGCTCGGTCATCGTCGCCGGACTGCTCGCGCTGGCCATGCTCGCCTCGTTGCTACTGGTGTTCAGCGACAGCATCCAGATGCTCCGGATCGCCGTGGTCGTCGCCTTGTGGTGCGCGGTGGTCGGGGCCATCGCGATGACGAAGTATCGCCGCGAGTCGGCGCTCGACAAGGCCAAAGCGGAAGACCTCAAGACCGTGTACGAGTTGCAGCTCGATCGAGAGATCTCGGCGCGCCGCGAGTACGAGTTGGGTGTCGAGGAGAGGGTCCGATCCGAGCTCGGGATCGATGCGGGCGAGATGGCCGCCCTGCGGACCGAGCTTGCAGCGCTGCGCCGCAGTCTCGAAGCATTGTTCGACGGGAAGCTCCCCGACGATGCTCCCGCGCTGAAGGGGGTCTTCGTCCGCGAACTCGACGGCACGCCTCGGGTGAACGCACCGAACCCCTCCGGTCCGGCATTCGCGTCGCCCGACGACGAACCGCTGACCGCGGAGACGGAAATCGTGGCTCCCGGTGCGGAGCAATCGGCGGTGGACGCCGAGACGGACAGCGCCGACACGGACAGCGCCGACGCAGGGGACGGGACACCGCATGCCGCTGGCGTACCCGCAGGTCGTCGAGCCCGGCGTCGCCGCGATGCGGAAGAGTCCGGAAGCCACACTCAGGGACGTTCCGTCGCCGAAATCCTGGCGAACCTGTCGTCGGATCGCTGACACCAGAGTTTCCGGGTCGCACCGGTGAGGTGTAGATCACGCCGGATCTCCATGGCCTGTCGCGGAGGCCACGCGCTATTGTCGTGCGGAACGTCTGGTACCCGCCGCGCGGGACTGGAACGAACGAGAGGACCCCCGTGACGTCCTTCGGGATCACAAACGCGCCTGCACCTGCCCGGTTGTCCGTGGGCATCGTCTCCGCAGGACGTGTCGGTACCGCACTCGGAGCGGCGCTCGAACGCGTCGGCCACGTCGTCATCGCGTGTTCGGCAGTGTCCGAAGCATCCAAGCATCGCGCCCACACACGTTTACCGGATTCGCAGATCCTGCCTGTCGACGAGGTCGCAGGCAAGTGCGATCTGCTTCTGCTCGCAGTACCCGATTCAGAGCTCTCCGGGCTGGTCGCGGGCCTCGCAGCCACCGGAGTCGTGCGTCCCGGAACGTTGGTCGCGCACAGTTCCGGTGCCCACGGCATCGAAATTCTCGTGCCGCTCACCGCAGCCGGTGCGACGCCGCTCGCGATCCATCCCGCGATGACCTTCACCGGCCACGACGAAGACACCGCGCGCCTGTCGTCGGCGTGTTTCGGGATCACCGCTGCCGACGAGATCGGCTACGCGATCGCGCAGGCACTCGTCATCGAGATCGGTGGGGAACCGGTCCGCGTCTCCGAGGCGATGCGCCCGCTCTACCACGCGGCTCTCGCCCACGGCAGTAATCACCTGGTCACGCTGGTATCCGACGCCGTCGAGGCGCTCCGGGTCGCGCTCGAGGGCGACGAACTCCTCGGCCAGCAACTCGTCGACGCCGAGCCCGGCGGAGTCGCCGAGCGCGTCATTGCACCGCTGCTCACTGCAGCTCTCGACAACGTGCTGCGGCGCGGCCCGTCGGCCCTGACCGGTCCGGTAGCACGCGGCGATGCCGATGCCGTTGCCACACACCTGCACGTACTGGAGGAGGTCGATCCGAAGATCGCCGCCGGATACCGCGCATTGTCGCTGCGATCGGCGCAGCGCACCGGTTCGAAACCGGAACTGATGGAAATCCTCGAAGGGGCTGATCACGGTGAGTGAGACGGAACAGCGCGGATATGCGCGGGGTGAGCTGACCGTGTACCACGACCCCGCTGCTCTGACGAAGGTCACCAAGGCGCTGCGCGGTGTCGGCCGTACCGTCGCGCTGGTTCCGACGATGGGTGCGCTCCATACCGGGCACCTCGAACTCGTGCGGCAGGCGAAGCTGACCGGCGCGATCGTGGTGGTGTCGATCTTCGTCAATCCGTTGCAGTTCGGCGCGAACGAAGACCTCGACGCGTACCCGCGCACTGTCGATGCGGACCTCGAGTTGCTGCGCGACGCCGGTGTGGAGCTCGTGTTCGTTCCGTCCGCCTCTGCGATGTATCCGGCCGGACGCCGCACCCTCATCCATCCGGGCCCGCTCGGCGCCGAACTCGAGGGCGGATCCCGCCCGACGCATTTTGCAGGCATGCTCACGGTCGTCGCGAAACTGCTGCAGATCGTCGGGCCGAACAGTGCATTCTTCGGTGAGAAGGATTACCAGCAGCTCACTCTGATCCGCCAGATGGTGATCGACCTGAACTTCGATGTGCGGATCATCGGTGTGCCCACCGTCCGTGAATCGGACGGTCTTGCATTGTCGTCGCGCAATCGCTTCCTGAGCCCGGAACAACGCGAGATCGCCACCGCCTTGTCTGCGGCGCTTGTCGCAGGCGCGCATGCCGCTGCCGGCGGTGCCGACGCGATCTTGTCGGCGGCGCACGGGGTGTTGGCCTCCGCACCCGCGATCGAAGTGGATTATCTGGAATTGCGCGCCGTCGACCTCGGCGAAGCGCCAGAGCGCGGCGACGGCCGGTTGCTGGTGGCCGCGCGACTGGGCTCCACCCGTTTGATCGACAACGTCGGTGTCGCAGTCGGAACCGGTTTCCTGGAACGGGCAACCGGCCAGGGCGATCCCGGTGCGGAAGACGACCTGCTTACTCGCTGACTCGAGTCCACGACGAGAAGGAAGAACTGAGGACCGCCATGTTTCGCACCATGATGAAGTCGAAGATCCACCGCGCAACGGTGACGCACGCCGACCTGCATTACGTCGGTTCGGTGACGGTCGACCAGGACCTGATGGATGCTGCGGATCTGCTTGAAGGCGAGCAGGTGTGCATTGTCGACATCGACAACGGCAGCCGTCTGGAGACATACGTCATCGCTGGCGAACGCGGGTCGGGTGTCATTGGGATCAACGGCGCTGCAGCACATCTCGTGAATCCAGGTGACCTGGTCATCCTCATCGCCTACGGTGTGATGAACGAGCAGGAATGCAAGAGCTACGCGCCGCGCGTCGTGTTCGTCGATGCGGAGAACCGTCAGGTGGAGCTGGGCAGTGATCCTGCGCACGCCCCCGAGGGGTCCGGCCTGATCACTCCGCGGATGCTGTCGACTCTCGACGCATCGATGGTGTAGCGGTGCTCCTGGCTGTCGATGTCCGGAACTCCGATATCGTTCTGGGCCTGTTCACCGGCGGCGGTTCGCACGCAAAACTGCTGCGGGATTGGCGTATTCGTACCGACTCGCGGATGACTGCGGATGAACTCGCATTCGCGTTCAGAGGGTTGCTGGGCGAGGAGGTGGAGCAGATCACCGGTGTCGCTGCGCTGTCGACGGTTCCTTCGGTGCTGCGAGAGTTGAGGGTGATGCTCACCCGGTATTGGGATCGGGTTCCACATGTAGTGGTCGAACCCGGTGTGCGCACAGGTGTTCCGTTGCTGGTCGACAATCCGAAGGAAGTCGGTGCCGACCGGATCGTCAACAGCCTTGCTGCCCACCACTTCTATGGTGGGCCCTGCATCGTCGTGGATTTCGGTACGTCGACCTGTGTCGATGTGGTGTCCGCCAAGGGTGAGTTCCTCGGTGGATGCATCGCCCCGGGTGTGGAGATCTCGATGGACGCATTGGCGTCGCAGTCCGCGGCATTGCGCATGGTCGAACTTGTGCGCCCACGTGCGGTGCTCGGCAAGAACACTGTCGAATGCATGCAATCCGGCGCGGTTTTCGGCTTCGCCGGCATGGTAGACGGGCTTGTGAGTCGTGTGTGCGCGGAAGTCCCCGGATTCGGTGGTGACGACGTCGTGGTGATCGCCACCGGCGACAGCGCGCCGCTGATCATGGAGGAGTCGAATCTGCTCGAGCACCACGAACCCGACCTGACCCTCGAAGGTCTACGGCTGGTCTACGAACGGAATCAGGAACGGCGTGCATCGCGGAGAGGTCCTGCTGAGGCTTCCGTGCGACGGAATTCTGTGTAAGAATGTCTCCCGTGATCCGCCGCATGTGTGCCCAGGAGTGTTGTCGAGGCTGACGTCCGCCTCGACCGATAACACATTCCTGGGAGCTTTCTCATGCGCGCTGCGCTTGTTCCGTCCGTTTCTGGATCTGCCTCCGCTCCGGTTGCGCTTCTGCCGCTGGCCGTCGAGCGCACCTATCCCACCGAGTTGGCTGCCGCCGTCGCTCGCGGCGCGGTGATCGTCGATGTCCGCACCCACGCTCAGCGGGATGCTCAGGGCACCCTGCCGGGGGCCCTGGCGATCCCCGCGGAGCTGGTGGCAGCCCGACTCGACCCGTCGAATCCCGGCCGGCTGGCCGTCGCCGTCGACCTGGATGTCGAGTGGATCCTGGTGTCGGCAGAGGGCACCGACTCGCACCGCCTGGTGACGGACCTGCAGCAGCAGGGCCTGCGCCGTGTCACCCACATGGCGGGCGGGTACGACGCGATCAGGACGGCCCGTATGGTTCATGCCGTCACGCGGGCTCAGCACATCGTGGCCGACGTGGAGCGCGTCGCGGCTCACTGACTGGGCCATGTCGCGGCTTACCGACATGGGCGATGTCGCGCGGTAGGAGGAAGTGCCCGGCTGCGACATGGTGACGCGGTGATCTCGGATAGTCTGGTTACCCGTGAGTGATGCCAGCGTTCAGCAGCCCGACGATACCCCCGAACAGATCCGGGTCCGCCGCGAAAAGCGCGAACGACTCCTCGCTGCAGGCAAGGACGCATATCCCGTCGTCGTGTCGCGCACGCATACCCTCGCGCAGATCCGTGCCGAGTATCCAGACCTCGAACCGGACACCGCGACCGGCGTGCAGGTCGGGGTGGTCGGACGTGTGATCTTCATGCGTAACACCGGCAAGCTGTGCTTTGCCACCCTGCAAGAAGGCGACGGAACCCAGCTGCAGGTGATGATCAGCCTCGCCGCTGTGGGGGAGGACTCCCTCGCCGAATGGAAGGCACTCGTCGACCTGGCCGATTTCGTGTTCGTGCATGGTGAGGTGATCAGTTCACGACGCGGCGAGCTCAGTGTTATGGCCGATTTCTGGGAGATGGCGTCGAAGGCGTTGCGCCCGCTCCCCGTCGCGCACAAAGAGATGAACGAGGAGTCCCGGGTTCGGCAGCGCTACGTCGATCTGATCGTCCGTCCGGAGGCTCGCAAGAACGCCCGGATGCGTGTCGAGGTGGTGCGTGAATTGCGTAACGCGCTCGAGCGCCGAGGATTCCTCGAGGTGGAAACACCGATGCTGCAGACGCTGCACGGCGGCGCTGCGGCGCGCCCGTTCGTGACGCATTCGAATGCGCTCGACATCGACCTGTATCTGCGCATTGCGCCTGAACTGTTCCTCAAGCGCTGTGTCGTCGGTGGCATCGACAAGGTCTTCGAAATCAACCGCAATTTCCGCAACGAGGGCGCCGATTCCACGCATTCGCCCGAATTTGCGATGCTCGAAACCTACGAGGCCTATGGTACGTACGACGATTCCGCGCGGATGATTCGCGAGATGGTCCAGGAGATTGCGCGCGCCGTGTTCGGCAGCCACGTCGTCACCCTGGCCGACGGCACCGACTACGACTTCGGCGGGGAATGGAAAGTCCTCGAAATGTACCCGTCGTTGTCGCAGGCGATCGGAACCGAAGTCACCCCCGATACCACGATCGAAGAATTGACCGTTCTCGCCGGGAAGGTCGGGCTCGAAATTCCCGAAGGCAAGGGCTGGGGTCACGGTAAGCTCGTCGAGGAACTGTGGGAGCACATGTGCAGCGACCAGTTGGACGAGCCGACATTCGTCCGTGATTTCCCTGTCGAGACCTCGCCGCTCACCCGCGATCACCGCACTGTGCGCGGAGTCACCGAGAAGTGGGATCTCTATGTACGTGGGTTCGAGCTTGCCACTGGCTATTCGGAACTCGTCGATCCCGTGATCCAGCGCGAGCGGTTCATGGATCAGGCGCGTCTTGCGGCCGAGGGTGACGACGAGGCAATGGCTCTCGACGAGGATTTTCTTGCCGCTATGGAACAGGGAATGCCGCCCACCACTGGGACGGGGATGGGAATCGACCGCTTGCTGATGGCGCTGACCGGTCTGGGAATCAGGGAAACTATCCTCTTCCCCATTGTTCGTCCGACCGCTCGCTGAATATCTGGAACCTTTCGGTATAGACATGCGCTAATTGCGAGGTATTGTGGTCTCGTCCCGTGGGGGGAAGTGCATTTCTTGATCGAGAGGGTTTCCAGCACATGGCAAAGAAGGTCACCGTCACACTTATCGACGATGTCGACCAGGAAACGGCGGCAGATGAGTCGGTAGAGTTCGGGCTCGACGGCGTGACCTACGAGATCGATCTTGCGGAAGACAATGCGGCAGCGTTGCGGGAACAGTTGGATTACTGGATTCAGCACGCACGTAAGGTCGGCGGCCGTAAGCGCAGCAAAGCCGTGCAGAGTGCACCGGCGGCAAGTAAGTCGTCGCGGGGAACTACGGATCGCGAGCAGACGGCGGCTATCCGTGAATGGGCGCGAAACAACGATCTCCAGGTCTCGGCGCGTGGGCGGATCTCGGCAGACATTATCGAGCAGTACAACAACGCGCACTGAGTTTCTTCCCACCTCGGCCGACAGCGCCGTCGGTGTCCGACAGTGCGGGCGCCGACGGCGCTGTCGTATTCCGTTCGCGTGCGCTGATCCGGGTAGTTTCCGACGCAGCATTTCTGTTCGCGACCGAACGGTTGCAGGTCGATGCGGGTCGTTCCCCGCGTCCGTTCAGCCGGGTACCGTGGGGAAGGAGGGCAGCCCCTCGCGGAGAACGCGTCCACGGATCCGGAGCAGGTGCCGATGTGTGCCGCTCGGCGAATCCGGCAGGTTCTCACTCGCTGACCGCCTGTTCGCTGTTGGCGTACAGGTTGCGGAAACGTATGCGTCACGTGCAGCGTTACCTCTTGTAGCCGTGTTTTCCGCGACCACCTGCCATGGTGGAGGGGGAGCGAGTGGAAATCACGCCAACTAGAGTGTCGAGTGGGATCGTTGGAACCTTCGCTGGGTTCGATGTGACCGACTCGAGTGCCGGAGCGAAAAGCGGCTGCCGGGGTCTGGGACAACCTCGTACCGGACCCGTCGGCCGAGAGTGTGAGGGAGTGCGATGTTCGAAAGGTTCACCGATCGCGCGCGGCGCGTCGTTGTCCTGGCTCAAGAAGAAGCCAGGATGCTCAACCACAACTACATCGGCACGGAGCACATCCTCCTGGGCCTCATCCACGAGGGTGAGGGCGTGGCGGCGAAGTCGCTCGAGTCGTTGGGGATCTCCCTGGAAGGTGTCCGCAGTCAGGTCGAGGAAATCATCGGCCAGGGGCAGCAGGCTCCGTCCGGGCACATCCCGTTCACTCCCCGTGCCAAGAAGGTGCTCGAACTCAGCCTGCGTGAGGCGCTGCAGCTCGGTCACAACTACATCGGCACCGAGCACATCCTCCTGGGTCTGATCCGCGAGGGCGAAGGCGTGGCAGCTCAGGTGCTCGTCAAGCTCGGCGCCGACCTGAATCGCGTCCGCCAGCAGGTCATCCAGTTGCTCTCGGGTTACCAGGGCAAGGAACCGCAGGAAGCAGGCACCAGTCGCGGCGAGACCGGTACCCCGTCGACGTCACTCGTACTCGACCAGTTCGGCCGGAACCTCACGCAGGCCGCTCTCGAAGGCAAGCTCGATCCGGTCATCGGTCGTGCGAAGGAAATCGAGCGGGTCATGCAGGTGCTGTCCCGTCGTACCAAGAACAACCCGGTGCTCATCGGTGAGCCCGGCGTCGGTAAGACCGCCGTGGTCGAGGGACTGGCTCAGGCTATCGTCAACGGCGAAGTGCCGGAGACCCTCAAGGACAAGCAGCTCTACACGCTCGACCTGGGTTCTCTCGTGGCCGGCAGCCGTTACCGCGGCGATTTCGAGGAACGCCTGAAGAAGGTCCTCAAGGAGATCAACAGCCGCGGCGACATCATCCTGTTCATCGACGAGTTGCATACGCTCGTCGGCGCGGGTGCGGCGGAAGGCGCGATCGACGCCGCGTCGATCCTTAAGCCGAAGCTCGCTCGCGGTGAACTGCAGACGATCGGCGCGACCACACTCGACGAGTACCGCAAGTACATCGAGAAGGATGCCGCGCTCGAACGCCGTTTCCAACCCGTCCAGGTCGGTGAGCCGACGGTCGAGCACACCATCGAGATCCTCAAGGGTCTGCGCGACCGCTACGAGGCGCACCACCGTGTGTCGATTTCCGACAAGGCGCTCGTGGCCTCGGCAACTCTTGCTGATCGCTACATCAACGACCGCTTCCTGCCGGACAAGGCGATCGACCTCATCGACGAGGCAGGCGCCCGGATGCGTATCCGCCGGATGACCGCTCCGCCGGACCTGCGCGAGTTCGACGACAAGATCGCCGACGCACGTCGCGAGAAGGAGTCTGCGATCGACGCGCAGGACTTCGAGAAGGCCGCGAGCCTTCGCGACAAGGAGAAGCAACTCGTCGCTCAGCGCTCCGAGCGGGAGAAGCAGTGGCGAGCAGGCGACCTCGATGTGGTTGCGGAGGTCGACGAGGAACAGATCGCGGAGGTTCTCGCGAACTGGACCGGTATCCCTGTGTTCAAGCTCACCGAGGAGGAGACCACCCGTCTGCTCCGTATGGAGGACGAGCTGCACAAGCGGATCATCGGCCAGGAGGATGCCGTCAAGGCGGTCGCCAAGGCGATCCGTCGTACGCGTGCAGGCCTCAAGGATCCGAAGCGCCCCTCGGGCTCGTTCATCTTCGCCGGCCCGTCCGGCGTCGGTAAGACCGAGCTGTCCAAGGCACTCGCGAACTTCCTGTTCGGCGAGGACGACGCCCTCATCCAGATCGACATGGGTGAGTTCCACGACCGGTTCACCGCCTCACGTCTGTTCGGTGCGCCTCCCGGGTACGTCGGATACGAAGAGGGCGGCCAGCTCACCGAGAAGGTCCGCCGCAAGCCGTTCTCCGTCGTCCTGTTCGACGAGATCGAGAAGGCTCACCAGGAGATCTACAACACGCTCCTGCAGGTTCTCGAAGATGGTCGCCTGACCGACGGTCAGGGCCGCACGGTGGACTTCAAGAACACGGTGCTGATCTTCACGTCGAACCTCGGTACGTCGGACATCTCCAAGGCAGTCGGGCTGGGCTTCACCTCCGGGAAGGGCGACCAGTCGAACTACGAGCGGATGAAGAACAAGGTCAACGACGAGCTCAAGAAGCACTTCCGGCCGGAGTTCCTCAACCGCATCGACGACATCATCGTCTTCCACCAGCTCACTCAGGAACAGATCATCGAGATGGTCGACCTGATGATCGGCCGCGTCGAAGTTCAGCTCAAGAACAAGGACATGGGGATCGAGCTCACCGAGAAGGCGAAGGCGTTGCTGGCCAAGCGAGGATTCGACCCGGTCCTCGGTGCACGTCCGCTGCGTCGCACCATCCAGCGCGAGATCGAGGATCAACTGTCCGAGAAGATCCTGTTCGGCGAGATCGGCGCCGGCCACATCATCCTGGTCGACGTCGAGGGCTGGGACGGCGAAGGTGCCGGCGAGAACGCGAAGTTCACCTTCACACCGACCGAGAAGCCGGCCGAGGTGCCCGACACCCCGGCGGTCGTGCTCGCCAAGAGCAGCGAGGGCGAAACAGACGCCCAGTAGCAGTACGCACATACGCCTCAGGGGCGGCACTCCATTTCGGGTGCCGCCCCTGAGGCGTTGTAGAACCTGTGGGGTTCGTCCGGGTGTCAGCTCTTCACCGGATTGGTCGGCCGCCCCGACCAGTTGGCGAGGCGTTCGGTTGCCCCGGCGCCCGGAACCGATTCCACCACCGGGCCGAACGGGACGGGCCCCCCGCGCGGGGTGTCGGGGAGCGCACGCTGCATGATGCCGAGCGCTGCGTTCGCCAGAGCCGGATCGGCCTCCGCGTGCTGTCCGGTTGCGGTTGCCAGGTCCCACCCGTGCACGAGTGCTTCGTTGAGTGCGATGAGGACTGCCGCGCGCCCCGGGAAGGTGCCCCACGGTGCTGTGACGGTGGTGTCGAGCAGGGCATCGTCGTTCCACACCTCCCAATAGCGCTCGGCGCTCGTGCGCAGCGCGGCGACCCAGCCGCCATCCGGCTCGGTGACTACTTCGGGGACGGTCAGTGGGTCGCCGCCGACGCCGATGACGCGGCCCCGGTCGATGGTGGACACGAGGTGTCCGATGAGGGAACGGACGTCGAACTCGGGGCACGGTGTCGGATCGGTGAACTGGTCCGCCCGGACTCCGTCGATGAGTCCGGCCACCCAGTCGAGGGCGTCACGGAACAGGGGGCGTGGGTCTGTCTGCATCGTCGTCATGGCACACAGCATGCGCCCGAAACATGACATCCTCTGTCAGGTATTTCCTGTCATGTGTTTCCGATCGATTCGGAAGTGGAAATCATCCTGCCGTCACGGAATCCTTGTGCTTGGCCTCGTAAAGCTTCGCCCACTCGGCGCGGGATCGGATCGACACGTCCACGTCGGTCGCCCCCGCTCGCAGCGCTCCGACGGTCGCGTCTTCGCGCTTGATCTTCGAGAACGGATCCCAGTTGAAGAATCGGCAGGAGTTCTGCCAGGTGATCTTGTCTATCTCGGCGTCGGTCGCTCCCGCTGCCTCGAGTTCACCGAGTACCTTCTCCGGTGCATCGGGCCAGAAGCAGTCGGAGTGGGGGTAGTCGCACTCCCACGCGATGATGTCCATGCCGATCTCGTGACGCAGTTTCAATGCGGTGGGATCGGTGACGTAGCAGGCGAGCGAATGCTCCTTGAAGACCTCGCTGGGCAGCTTGCCGCCGAAGTCGCGACGGAGCCAGCGCTGGTTTGTGTAGTGCCGGTCGCAGCGGTCCAGGAAGAATGGGATCCAGCCGATTCCGCCTTCCGAGAAGGCGAACTTCAGGTCCGGGTAGGAACGCATGGCCTGGCCCCACAGAAGATCCTGCGCGGCGATGGCAGAGATCTGGGTGGCGAGCACGATCAAGTTGTCGATCGGGGCGTCCTTCGCCATCGAGATGGCGCCGAACCCGGAACCGATGTGCAGGCACATCACGACGCCCTCGTCGGACAGGGTCTGAAATACCGGGCCCCAGTACTCGATGTCGTGGTAGCTCGGCAGTCCCTCGAGGTGGGGAAGCTCGGGCATGGTGACAGCCCGGCAGCCCTTCGCCGCAACACGTCGGATCTCGTCGCACATCGCCGGCACGTTCCATGTGGGCAGGAGCGCGAGGGGCAGGAAGCGGTCCGGGTACGCGCCGCACCATTCGTCGATGTGCCAATCGTTGTAGGCCTGCACCATCACAACGGTCACCTCGGCCTGGTGTTGGTTCAGATGACGGGCCGAGAAGCCGGTGAATGTGGGAAAGCACATCGACCCGACGATGCCGTTGCGGTCCATGTCGCGCACGCGCTCGTGGATGTCGTACACGCCGGGGCGCATCTCGGCGAACCGGGCGGGATCGCGACCCCATTCTTCTGCCGGCCATGAGACCACCGCGTTGAGACCGCTGACTCCGGTCGGCCTTCCTTGGTAGACCCACTGGTCGATACCTTGCTCGGTGACGATCACCTTGGGCGCTTCGTCCCTGTACTTGGCAGGTACGTGGCGGGCGAACATATCGGGTGGTTCTACCACGTGGTCATCGATGCTCACGAGAATCATGTCGTCGAGTTGCATTTCCCCTCCTGGGTGCTGCTCGTCACATAGTGGTTACTCCTGTTGTACCGTTCATAGTCATGACCGTCTCCACACCATCGGCCATGCATCGTGCAGAATCGGCCAATCTCAAGAGTTTGCGTCGCAGTGCGGCCGTGACCGCCGGTAGCTACCTGTACGAAGGTGGGAGCCTCGTGACCGACTGGCACAGTCACGACATGCATCAGATCGAGTACGCCGTGGGTGGCGTGGTCGAAGTGGAGACCGCCACCACCCACTATCTGCTGCCGCCTCAGCAAGCGGTCTGGATACCGGCGGGACTGCGCCATCAAGCGACGATGAGCCCCAGGGTGCGTTCGATCGCCGTGATGTTCGACCCGGAACTGGTGAAGTATCACGGCGACCGAGCGGCAGTCCTCGACGTCTCGCCGTTGATCCGGGAAATGATCATCCATGCGCAGCGGTGGCCCGTGGGCCGGCTTTCCGACGACGCCACCGCGGAGCGCTTCTTCGCAACCCTCGGGGGGCTCGTGCTCGAAGCCATCGATTCCGACGAAGCCCTGCTCAGCCTTCCGATGTCGGACCATCCGGTGGTCCATGACGCGATGGCGTTCACCAAGGCGAATCTCCGCGACGTCACCATCGGTGAGGTCGGCTGCGCAGTATCGGTGTCCGAACGCACTCTGCGGCGACTGTTCGACGAGCACGTCGGCATGTCGTGGCGTACCTACCTTCTCCAGGCCCGGATGCTGCGAGCAATGGCACTCCTCGCGTCGCCCGGACAATCTGTTCAGGAAACCGCCCGCGCCGTCGGATTCGACAACGGCAGTTCGTTCGCCCGGGCGTTCAGCGACTTCTGCGGTCAATCCCCGTCGTCGTACCGGCATCGCAGCATCACCGAAGGGCCCTGATCCCGGAGTCGAACCTGACATTCCCTGTCAGGTTTCGGTGCGATGATCCGATGGTGCGCGCGGAACGATTGCTGTCGTTGGTGTTGATGCTTCGAAGCCGAGGTCGGATGACCGCCCCGGCGATAGCCCGCGAACTCGAAGTGTCGGTGCGGACCGTCCTTCGCGACGTCGAGGCACTGTCGTCGGTGGGTATCCCGGTGTACGCGGAACGTGGACGCGACGGCGGGTTCGCGTTGTTACCCGGATTCACCACCGACCTCACCGGGCTGACGATCGACGAGGCAACCGCGTTGCTCGCGGCGAGCACCTCTGCCGACACGACGGCCCTCGGGATGGCACCCGCGTTCGCTGCTGCGATGCGGAAGGTCACCGATGCGCTGCCCGAGGCGGGTCGCGCGGCGGCGATCCGGGCGTCGGAACGGATCCTCGTCACCGGGGCAGGGTGGATTACGGAGGCCTCGGTCGACCCGCACCTCGGCGCGGTGCAACAGGCCGTGTTCGATGGCGTCCGGCTACGAATCCGGTACCGCCCGCGCGACCGGGATCCAAGATGGCGGACCGTCGACCCGCTCGGTGTGGTCAGCGCCGCCGGGCGCTGGTATCTCGTGGCCTTGCATCGCGGCGACGAACGGACGTACCGGCTCTCGCGTATCGACGAGGTGAAGATGCTGGACGCCGCGGCCGAGCGACCCGCCGACGTCGACCTCGCTGAGATCTGGCATCGCAGGCGGGCACGGTTCCGGGCAGGCATGGCCACGATCTCGGCCACCCTTCGAGTGCGTGAAAACCGCCGCGAAGAACTCGCTGCGGTCGCGATCGCCCTCAGCGAACGTGACGCAGCCGACGATGGGTGGTGTCGTATCGAGGTGGAATTCGGCAGTGCCGGCCACGCGGGGGCGGTGATGTGGCAACTCGGGGACGATGCCGAACTTCTCGCGCCGTCCGACCTTCGCGACCAGATCCGAGCGGGGGCGCTGCGACTCGCGGCACGCCATGGGTGACAGGCCAGCGACGTTTCCTGATTGTCGGCGAACCGGGGGCCGCGGCCGAGCCGACGGCGTAGGTTCGGTCCAGACCGAAAATTTCCGGCCGGATGGAGGAGCAACAATGCCAACACGGACTGCACGGACTGCATGGAACGGAGGACTCGAGGACGGTTCGGGCCAGGTCGAACTGACCAGCTCGGGCCGCGGCACATTCGATGTCTCGTTTCCCAAGCGGGCAGCCGACAACGCCGACGGCGCCACGAGCCCCGAAGAACTGATCGCGGCCGCTCACTCGGCGTGCTTCGCAATGCAGTTGTCGGCGGTCATCGCCGAAGCCGGTGGCACCCCGCAGAGCCTCGAGGTCAAGGCCGACGTATCACTCGGGCCGCACCCCGAGTCCGGGTTTCGGCTCACCGGGATCACGCTGACGGTCCGCGGTGAAGTCACAGGACTCGACGCCGACGGCTTCGCGAAGGCGGCACAGACCGCCAAAGAGACCTGTCCGGTGAGCCGGGCGCTGACGGGTGTGGAGATCGCGCTCGACGCTGCGCTCGAATCCTGAACGAATGAGGCAGACGGTGGCCGGGGAACAATCCGCGGCCACGATGCCGTTGTTCGATTCGTGAGCACATCCACCGACATCGATCTTCCCATCGCCCATATCGAGATCTGGTCGGACATCGCGTGCCCGTGGTGTTACATCGGCAAGCGCCGATTCGGCGATGCCCTAGCCGGATTCCCGCAGCGTGATCGGATCACGGTGACATGGCGGTCGTATCAGCTGGCGCCCGACACCCCAACTGGCATGAGGAAGCCCGAGATCGATGCGCTGGTCGAGATGAAGGGTATGCCCGCCGAGCAGGTGCGGCAGATGTTCTCGCAGGTATCTGCCACCGCCGCGCAGATCGGGTTGGACATCGATTTCGACACCGTCATTGCGGCGAACACCTTCGACGCGCACCGACTCCTGCACATCGCCGGTGACAAGCGCAACGAGGTGCTCGAGGTACTGTTTCGTGCCCATTTCGTCGACGGTGAGATTGTGGACGATCGCGAGGTGCTGGTGCGTATCGCCGCTTCGGTGGGGCTCGATGCAGATCAGGTCCGCGCGGATCTCGACTCCGACACTGCTGCGGATGCTGTGCGTGCAGACCTCCTCGAAGCCCGGCAGCTGGGTGTCACGGGTGTCCCGTTCTTCGTCGCCAACCGCGCGGTCGCGGTGTCGGGTGCCCAGACGAAGGACGTGTTCCTCGCATTGCTGGAACGCGCGGTTTCCGATGCAGACAGCGCCGAACCCGTTGGAAATCCGCTTGCCGATGACGCTGACGGATGCGCGGGAGACAGCTGCGTCGTATGAGCGGAGGTCACATCGATCGGAGGATCCTTGCGGTCCCGGCGTCGGCGGGAAAGAACGTCTCGACCGCGATCTCGTCGAGTGTCACATCGTGCGGGGACCCGAACACCGTTGTCGTGTAGAGCAGGGCGAGGTCGCCATGGACCGTTGCGACCACGAGAGGCATCGCGAGATCGTTCGGAATTGTGTGGGCGTCGCGCTGTCCCCCCGACACTGGATATTCCGCAAGTTCGTCGCGCAACTGTGCGAGGTCCGGCATCGCGGTGTGCAACAGTTGGCGTTCGACCCTCCGGAGGACGTGGGCTCGCCACGGCACGAAGTTGCGGATCGCCGGCGCCAGGCCCTCTGGGTGAAGCGTCGCCCGGAGGATGTTGACGGGCGGTTCGAGTAGATGGGGTGCGATGCCCGCGAGCAGGCCGTTCGCGGGCCCGTTCGCCGTAAGTAGTTCCCAGCGTGCGTTCACCGCCATCGCCGGATTCGGCTCGTGTCCCCTGAGCACCGCCTCCACAGCATCCCGCGCGGCCCCCAGATCCTCGAGTGGATGCTCGGGATAGACAGGCGCGTAACCTGCCGCGAGATACAGCCGATTGCGTTCGCGGAGCGAGATTCCGAGCTCGTCCGACAATCGTTCGATCACACCGCGGCCGGGGACGGATCGACCGGTCTCGACGTAGCTGAGGTGCCGGGTCGACAGATCTGCAGCGATCGACAGTTCGAGTTGGGAGCGTCCGCGTTGTTCCCGCCACGACTTCAGCAGCCGCCCCACATCGTCTGTGCATGTTGCGGGACCTGTGCGTGTTGCGGGGTGATCGGCCATGTCTCCACGATCCGCGACGGCGTGCGGTGCGGCAATGACTTCCGACGTCATCGACTGCGGCCTCCGGGTGGAGCAGGCTTCGAGTCGGTCGCAATCCTGCGCGACCACGAGTCCGACAGGAGGACGACATGACCGATACGACCAACCTCGAAGGAACTGACGTTGCGGCCGCGATCGAGCGGTACGTGCGGTTCTGGAATTCCGGCTACGACGAGGCGCTCACCCGCGACACGTGGTCCGACGACGTCGAATACTGCGCCCCGGTGGGCGTACTCGCCGGTCCGGACGCGCTCGTCGACTTCCGGAAGCAGTTCGGTGAACATATGAGGGGCTACGAATTCGGACTTCGCGGTGAGCCTGATGTCCATCACGATCGGGCGCGGGTGCTCTGGGAGCTGATCACTCCCGAAGCGGATCCGTTCGCGACGGGAACCGACATTCTCGTCGTGGACGATCGGGGCCGGGTATCTGGTGTGACGACATTTCTGGACCGTGCTCCAGACGGTTTCGATCCGCGCGCTCAGCACTGATCGTCGGCGATCCCGTCGAGGTAGCGCTGCGTGATCCGGCGCTGCACCAGGCGACCGAGCGGGCCCGCGATCCGGGTGTACCAGCGTGCGGGGCGGGAGAAGGCGGAGATCCGAGCGGTGACGCGTCCGTCGGCGTTGCGTTCGACGAGAAACGTCTCCTCGCCGCTCTCGGGATGCCCGGTGAGCGTGCCGTACGAGAAACCTCGACGGTCGGGTTCGTCGACGACCTCGATCACCCGGCACCAGGCCGACGCTCGAATCGGACCGATGCCCCATTCGAGGCATACATCGACGTCGACAGCGGGCGGCGGTGTTCCGTGCGCCACCCGGATACCGGCGGCACGATGCATGTGCCAGCCGAACAACCGGTCGGATGCGGCATCGAAGATCTCGTCGTCGGTACCCAGTTCACGCACCATCTCCAGCGACCGGTAGCCGGCCGGAGTGATGTTTCTCCGGCCGGCGCTCACATCGGGACAGGTGAACTCGCGCCCGGATCCACCGGGCACGACCATCAGGACTTCTTGACGTCGAGGACGACCTCGAACTCGAGCAGGGATGCACCCGACGCAACAGGCTTCTTGGCCTCGCCGGCATGGGCTGCGCGGGCATCACCGTCGCGCCACGCAGCGAAGTCCTCTTCGGTCTCCCACTGGGTCACGACGAAGTAGCGGGACTCGCCCGCCGTCGGGCGGAGGAGTTGGAATCCCAGAAAGCCTTTGGAGTTGTCGACGGTGTGCGCACGATTGGCGAACCGCTTCTCCAGTTCGGGGCCTGCACCCTCAGGGATTTCGATTGCGTTGATCTTCACGACTGCCATGCGCGCGAGCCTACTCCGCTATCTTGGGCGACTGTGTTGCACGACGAAGGTGGTAGTGGACGTCCGATCCTGCTGTTGCACGGATTGATGGGGAGCGCGCGCACCTGGCGACGCCACGTGCCGTGGCTGCGCGAGTACGGTCACGTCCACACTTTCGATGCGGCGGGGCACGGACGCTCCGCGCCTCCGGAGTTGACCACCGACGCGTTCGTCGAGGATCTGGTGTCCCACCTCGACGGGTTCGACGAGCCACTCGTGGTCGTCGGGCATTCGATGGGCGCGCTGCACGCATGGTGCCTCGCGGCCGCGCATCCCGATCGTGTGGCGGCCCTGGTGATCGAGGACATGGCTCCGGATTTCCGCGGACGTACGGCAGCGAACTGGGCCGCGATGATCGAGCAGTGGCCTCAGCCGTTCGCCACCGACCAGGCGATGATCGACTTCTTCGGTCCGGTGGCCGGACGGTACTTCCTGGACTCGTTCGAGCGCCGCGACGACGGCTGGCATCTCCACGGTGCGGTCGCGACGTTCCGCGACATTTCAGAGGAATGGGGCACCCGCGACTTCTGGAACGAATGGTGTTCGATCCGGGTCCCCGCACTGCTCATCGAGGGTGAGTTCACCATCACCCCGGACGGGCAGATGCGTGAGATGAGCGCCCGGCCCGGTACGGATTACGTGCGTATCGTCGGCGCCGGGCATCTCGTTCACGACGACAGACCCGACGCGTACCGCACGGAAGTGGAACGATTCCTGAAAACTCTCGACCGGCCCGGACAGCGCCTCGGCTAGCGCGCGCCCTCACCGGCGAGGGCGAAGCGCCCGTCGTCGGTCTGTTCGACCAACCCATCGACGAGCAGCGAATGCAGTGCCCGGTCGCGCTGTCCCGGGTCGGTCAGCCACACCTGGTCGAGTGCCGGACGTTCGACGGGCATTTCGCTCTCGCGGAGGACGGCCATCAGTTTTCCGCGCACCTGACGATCGGTGCCGGCGAATTTCTGTACGCGCCGGGCCGGTCCGTCGTGAGCGGGTCGGCCGGCCTGCACCCACGCGCATTCGGGGAGCGGGCAGCGATCGCACGCCGGGTTCCGCGCGGTGCACACCGTCGCGCCGAGTTCCATCAGCGCAGCAGAGAATGTCGCGGCGTGCGTCCGGGTGCGCGGGAGTAATTCTTCGACTGCGGCGAGATCCTTTCGGGTGGAGGGGTTTCCGGGTTCCGCATTGCCCAGGACGGCTCGGGCGACGACACGTCGCACATTGGTGTCGACCACGGGTACACGCTGCCCGTACGCGAAACACGCGACCGCCCGTGCCGTGTACTCACCGATCCCCGGGAGCGACAGCAGGATCTCGACGTCGTCGGGCACCCGGTCGTCGTGTTCGGCGGCGAGGATCCCGGCGCACTCATGCAAGCGCAACGCACGACGCGGATATCCGAGTTTGCCCCACGCCCGCAGCACCTCGGCTTGGCTCGACGCCGCCATCACCGACGGGACCGGCCAGCGCCGGACCCACTCCTCCCAGATCGGCGCGACCCGCGCGACCGGGGTCTGCTGCAGCATGATCTCCGACATGAGGATCTGCCAGCCCGTGACGCTCTCGCGGCGCCATGGAAGATCCCGCGCGTCGGCGGCGTACCAGCGCAGCAACGTGGCGGAATCGACCGTCATCTCGTCTCCTTCAGTGTCAGCAGTTCGGTGTCGTTCACCGGAAAAAGATATCCGCGTGAATCCCGCAATGTGCGCGGGTGGATAATGCGCATATGCCGAACTCGAATCCCGTCTCAGCGTGGAAGGCCCTGACCGAGGGTAATCAGCGCTTCGTCAGCGACACCCCGCTGCACCCAAGTCAGGGCATCGACCGCCGCGAGGAACTCGTCAACGGTCAGCATCCCACTGCCGTTCTCTTCGGCTGCGGCGACTCCCGCGTCGCCGCCGAGATCATCTTCGATCAGGGTCTGGGCGACATGTTCGTCGTGCGAACCGCGGGGCATGTCATCGACAGTTCCGTGCTGGGCTCGATCGAATACGCCGTGGAGATTCTCGACGTGCCGCTCATCGTCGTGCTCGGGCACGACACCTGCGGTGCTGTCGGTGCGACACTCTCGGCGCTCGACGGCGGCGACGTTCCGTCGGGCTTCATCCGCAGCATCGTCGAGCGGGTTGCTCCGTCGATTCTTCTCGGACGCCGAGAAGGGCTCAAGACCGTCGACGAACTCGAGGCGCGCCACGTCGTGGAAACGGGCAAGCTGCTCACCGAACGCTCGCAGATCATCGCGGAACGTATTGCCGATGGCAGGTGCGCTATCGCCGGTGTGACGTACAAGCTCGACGACGGCCACGTACAGCTGCAGGGTCACATCGGCGACATCGGTGTGACCTCGGACTGAACGCGACACAGACTGACGCGACACGCCGACGACCATGTGGCTATCGTCCGAGCTGACACATACCGTGTGAAGGGTGTTTGAACCCAACGGACCACTTCCTCCTGAGATCTACTGGCGACGCCGTGTTCTCGCGATCGTCGTCGCGGTGGTCGTGTTGGCGTTGGTCGTCTGGGCGGTTCTCGCCTTCACCGGCGGCGACGATCCGGAAACGGACCCGGCGGCCTCCGAGACCGCGATGTCCGAGACCACCACGACCACACCGGACGGCTCCGGTGTAGAGGCCGGTTCGGACACTGGCGGCTCGGGTGGCGGTGGATCCGGCAGCACCGACTCCGCGACGACGTCCGGGTCGGAGTCCTCCGAGTCGTCCACCACTTCGGATGCTGAGCCGGATGCTGCTGAATCAGGCACCACCGCGGCGTCGGCATCGGCGGCGCCAGGGCAGTGTTCCGATCAATCGCTCGCGGTGCGTGTGACGGCCGGCGAGCCGAACTATCAGGTCGGAACCGAACCGGAGTTCACGATCGTCATCACCAACATCGGGACGTCCTCGTGCGAACGCGACCTCGGCGCAGGACTCCAGCAGGTTCTCGTGTACACCCTCGACGGTAACCAGCGTGTATGGGCGAACACCGATTGTTTCCCCGACTCGACCGCCGACGTGCGTTCGCTCCAGCCCGGCGATCAGGCGGCCTTCTCCGTGCGGTGGTCTGGAACGACGTCCGAGCCCGGATGCGAGACACCGCGGGAACCGGTCCAACCGGGGGCATACACGGTCGTCGGGCAACTCGGTGGTCTGCGCAGCACGCCGGAACCGTTCAACGTGACAGCGTGAGCCGTTCGGCCGGATCGGGTCAGGTCCTGTCGTGCTGATCAGTCGAAGTGATTGATCGATGCCTCGGCCAGGCGGGAGAGGCCTTCACGGATGTACCGCGCCCACAGCGCCCCGATGCCTTCGACGGCCTGAAGGTCTGCGGCTGTCGCGGCGAGCAGCCCCTGCAGTGTTCCGAAAGCGCTCACCAGCCGGTCGATCTGACGTGCCCGTAGCCGCGGAACACGATTGAGGACGCGGTATCCGCGCGGGCTCATCGCGGTGTCGAGAGCCTCGATGGTGTTCGGATAGCCGAACGCCCGTGCGAGTGTCGTCAGATCCAGCAGATCGACGTCGGTCAGGCCGCCCAGTGCGTCGAGCGCTTGCTCCACGTCGAGGACCGACGGTGAATCGGTGCCGGCGAGATAGTCCAGCACGAGCAGCTGACGTGCGAGCAGGTTGTCGCCGACGAGTTCTTCGAGTTGCAGGGCGAGCTGCCGCCCGTCGGTGCCGAGCTCGAGCATGTCCTGCTCGATCTCCACCGACAGGCGGTGCATCAATTCGAGGCGCTGCGCGACCGTGAGCGCATCGCGCAACGTCACGATGTCTTCGATCTCCACCACCGAAAGCTGCCGGGTGACCTCGTCGAGACGGGCCTTGTACCGCTCGAGTGTCGCCACGGCCTGGTTTGCCCTGGAGAGGATCATCGCCGAATCGTCGATCACGTGCCGACGTCCTTCGACGTACACGCTGACGATGCTCATCGACTGACTCACCGACACCACGGGATACCCGGTCTCGATGGCGGTACGTTCGGCGGCGCGATGCCGGGTGCCGGATTCGACCGTGGGAATGCGGTGATCGGGCACGAGCTGCACGTTCGCGCGCACGATCCGGGTGCCGTCGGTGGACACCACCACCGCGCCGTCCATCTTCGACAGCTCCCGCAACCGGGTCGGGGAGAACTCGACATCGAGTTCGAATCCGCCGTCGCAGATCGATGCGACACGCTCGTCGAAGCCGAGCACGATCAGACCGCCCGTGCGGCCCCGCAGGATGCGTTCGAGGCCGTCTCGCAGTGCTGTGCCGGGTGCCAGACGCGCGATTGTCTCGTTCAACGTCGCAGCGTCGGCCGACTCGATCATGTGCGAAGTCCTCCTGGCTGCACGTGCGGTTCTCGTCACACTTGCGCCGACCACGGAAAGTCGCAAGCGAGCGCGCAACTACATTACTTGCTCATGAGTAGTCTCTGGACCCTGCCCGACGACCTCGTCGTTCCTGATCTTCGCGAGGATCTCCCCGGTCCGGGTACGCCGATACCGCAGCACTGGTCCAAATGTCTCGGTTGCGGCGACGATCAGCCGACCGGCCTCGCGATGCAGTGCACCGTCGGAGAGGGACTCTCCGTTCAGGGCCGCTTCGAGGTGGCCACCCGGTTCCAGGGCGGACCCGGCTTCATCCACGGCGGCATCCTCATGACCGCGTTCGACGAAATCCAGGGTTTCGCATGCAACGCCGTCCTCCGGAAGCCCGTGGTCACCGGTCACCTGGGCACCGACTTCACGCGTCCCATTCCGCTGGGGGCGGTCCTCGAATTCACCGCCCGGGTCGAGGGAACGGTGCGCCGCAAGGTGTACACGAGCGCCGAGGTGCGCATCGTCGACGGTCCGTTCGCAGATCCGGACGCGATCGTGGGGAGCTCCCATGGACTGTTCGTCATCGTCGGGCACGAGCATTTCGAGAAGGGCAAGGAGTTCGTGGACGGGCTGCCCGGCCCCGACGACATCTCGTCGGTCTGAGTTCAGTGGTCAGTCGGGGAGCATCGGCACTCCTTGCCCGTGGTCGCGGCCCATCAGCGTCCCGGAGGTGAGCGCGCCGGCGCCGAAACGATTGTGGATTTCGTCGAGGACCGTGTCGAGGGCGTGCCTGTCGATCGGACGGTGACTCGTGGGGATCTCGTGTGATACCGGATCGTGTGGCGGCACCGGTTCGTCGAAGGGAAGCTCGAGTTGTTCGATGCCCTCGCCAGCCAGATTCGTCACCGTGACCCCGATCAGGGTGAGCCCGCGATCGGTAAGCAGGGGCCTCGCTGATTCGAGCAGGGCGCGTGCGGCGTCGGTGAGGATGTCGGTGCGTGCGGTAGGGACACCGAGTGTGTGCGACCGCGCGACACCCGTGTAATCGGCGAAGCGCAGCCGCAGTACCACCGTGCGGCCGATCCGGTGGGCGAGGCGCATCCGGCCGGCGACCTTGCGGACGAGCAGTTGCAGCGTTGCGTCCACCGACTCGATGCTGTGTGCTCCGCGGCCGAGCGCGTGCTGGGCACCCATCGAACGTCGGCGTCGGCGGTGGACCGGTCGTGGGTCGTGTCCGGTCGCGAGCGCGTGCAGGTGTCGGCCTGTAGCTCGGCCCAGCAGCGCGACGAGGTCGGATTCGGATTCGTTAGCGATATCGGCGACCGAGCGCATCCCGCGTGCGTGCAAGGTCGCGGCGGTGACCGCACCCACACCCCACAGGCGTTCGACGGGCAGCGGATGGAGGAACTCGAGTTCTCGGTCTGGTGGGACGACGAGCAACCCGTCGGGTTTCGCGACTCCGCTCGCGACCTTCGCAAGGAATTTCGTCCGGGCCACACCGACGGTGATCGGCAGACCGACCTCGGTCCGGACCGTGGCGCGCAGGCGTGCCGCGATGTCGGCCGGTTCGCCCGAGATACGCCGCAGCCCCGATACGTCGAGAAAGGCCTCGTCGATGGAAATCCCTTCGACGACGGACGAGACCCGATCGAAGATTGCGAACACCTCCTGCGAGGCCCGCGAGTAGGCGTCCATGCGTGGCGGCATCGAGATCGCGTGCGGGCACAGTGCACGTGCTGCACGGCCCGGCATGGGTGTCTTGATTCCGTATGCCTTCGCCTCGTAACTTGCAGCCAGAACGACCCCGCCACCGACGACCACGGGTTTGCCCCGCAACCACGGATCGTCGCGTTGCTCGACGGACGCGTAGAACGCGTCGAGATCGGCGTGGAGGATCGTTGCTCGGGCGGACACGAACATATGTTCGCATGCAGGGCCGACGAATCGCGCCATACGGCAGATCTGCGGCCTCGGCGGGTGTTAGAAACAACTCATGTCTGCCCCGGATCGTGGTGACGTTGACGTGGTCGTCGAACGAGACGGTGCCGTCACCACCATCGTGCTCAACCGTCCCGAGCGCAGGAACGCCGTGGACGGGCCGATGGCTGCGCAGCTCCGCGAGGCATTCGAACAGTTCGACGCCGACGACGAGCAGCGTGTCGCGGTCCTCTGGGGAGCCGGGGGCCATTTCTGTGCCGGCGCCGATCTCACTGCCGTGGGTGATCCGCAACGGAATCACGAACTCGACCCGCAGGGCGGCGGAACCGGGCCGATGGGGCCGTCCCGGATGATGCTGACCAAGCCGCTCATTGCCGCGGTGAGCGGTTACGCGGTCGCAGGCGGACTCGAACTCGCGTTGCTGGCGGACCTGCGGGTGTGCGAATCCGACGCGATCTTCGGGGTGTTCTGCCGCCGCTGGGGTGTACCGCTCATCGACGGGGGCACGGTGCGGCTGCCACGGATCGTCGGGCAGGGCCGAGCGCTCGATATGATCCTCACCGGCCGCGCCGTGGACGCGGCCGAGGCCTTGGCGTTCGGTCTCGTCAACCGAGTGGTCGACGCAGGTGCATCACTCGATGCGGCGCGGGAGATCGCGCAGCGGCTGGCAGCATTCCCGCAGGAATGCCTGTCGGTGGATCGCGCGTCGGCCTTCCGCTCGTTCGACCTCCCGCTCGACGCCGCATTGCGTGCCGAGGGCGCACACGGTGTGCCGATCGTCGCACGGGAAGGTCTCGCCGGGGCCGCGCGGTTCGCGTCCGGGGAGGGCAGGCGCGGCGCCTTCCGTTAGCCGATGTTCATGAGCGCTTGCCCCAGATTCGTCACCTCGCGGATCTTCATACCGGACGGCGCGCCGTCGGTGTTGCGGGGGATCACGCCGCGGGTGAACCCCAGTCGGTGTGCTTCGGTGAGCCGTCGACCCGCCCCGGCCACACGTCGGACCTCGCCCGCCAACCCGACCTCTCCGAGTAGGACGGTGCCGGGCGGGACCGGCTGATCCCGTACTGCAGACACGATGGCGAGCGCCAACGCGAGGTCGGCGGACGGGTCGGTGATCCGCATGCCTCCGACCGTCGACGCGTACACGTCGCATTTCCCGAGATTGCGGATGTTGCAGCGGCGTTCGAGCACGGCGAGGACCATCGCGACACGCGCCGAATCCAGACCGCTCACCGCCCGCCGCGGTGACGGATTTTGGGTGTGGACGACGAGTGCCTGTACTTCGCCGAGCAGAGGGCGTTTGCCGTCCATCGTGACGGTCACGGCCGTGCCCGAGACCTCCTCGTTCCGGTGCTGGAGGAACAATCCGGACGGGTCGCTCACTTCGACGATGCCGCCCTCGGTGAGCTCGAAGCAGCCCACTTCCTCGGCCGCACCGAACCGGTTCTTGACTCCGCGCACCATGCGCAGCGTCGAATGCTTGTCGCCTTCGAAGTGCAGTACGACGTCGACGAGATGTTCGAGTGAGCGTGGACCTGCGACTGCGCCGTCCTTGGTGACGTGACCGATGAGCAACACCGGGATCCCGCTCGCTTTCGCGAGTGAGGTCAGGGCGCTCGTGACGGCCTTGACCTGGGTGACACCGCCGGACACGCCGTCGACGTCGGCGGCGAGCATCGTCTGTACCGAGTCGACGACGAGCAGCGTCGGCTTGACCTGCTCGACGTGACCGAAGATGGTCGCCAGATCGGATTCGGCCGCCAGGTAGACCCGCTCGTGGACGGATCCGGTGCGGTCGGCGCGGAGCCGGACCTGACCGGCGGATTCCTCGCCTGTCACGTACAGCGATCGGTCGTCGGCGCCGCGCTGAGCCCAGCGATGTACGACCTCGAGGAGCAGCGTCGACTTGCCGACGCCCGGCTCGCCTGCGAGCAGGACGACGGATCCGGGCACGATCCCGCCGCCGAGGACGCGATCGAGTTCGGAGATGCCGGTGGACTTGGCAGCGGTCTCCTTGCCGTCGATCCGGGTCAGGGGAGTGGCAGGGGTGGTGGGGAGGACGGCCGCGGCGCCGGCGCGTGCGAGCGAGGTGCCCGGCCGCGATGCGACGGCCGCGGGCTGTACCGGCGCTTCGTCCAGCGATCCCCATGTTCCGCATTCCGGGCAGCGTCCGACCCACTTGGCGACGGTGTGCGAGCAGTCGGAGCAGCGATAGAGCGTTTTGGTTCTGGCCACGGCCGGAGGATATGCGAATGTGGTGACAGAACGCCGGAAGGTCCGGACGAGAATCTACTCGTCCGGACCTTTCGGCGACGTTCTGTGGTCGTGCTGGGTCAGTGCGCTTCGCCGATGATCGGCGACAGCTCCGACTCGTGGCGTTCGAGCACCGGGCCCGCATCGACCGGTACGGACAGGGTTACGTCACCGGCTTCTCTGAACGAGAAGGTGAAGGGGATGGTCAGGCCGGGCCGGACACCTTCCTCCAGGTCGACGAGCTCGATCGTTTCGACCGCCGTCGGCACAATGGGTGTCTCTTCCGGCGAGGTCGGCTGCGGTGATTCATCGACGGACTCGAGGAGGTTCGTGGTCTCCTCGGAAACACCTGCGACGACCGAACCCAGAGCCGGGATCTCGATGTCGTCGACCCCGGTCACCGAACCCGCGAACTCGGTCTCGATGCCGGTGAGGACATCGTCCCGATAGGCGTCGAGATTCGCGATGGTGAAGCCCAGCAGAGCGGTACCGCCCGGCTCGATGCTGTACTCCTCGGAATCCGGGTAGATGATGTGTACATTGCGCAGCGCGATGGTGCCGGCGTCCGTGTTGGTGCCGTTGATCGCAGCCACCTGATCGGAGGTCTGGGTGATCTGACCGGCGCCGCACGCGGACAGCGCCAGCATCGCACCCGCGGCCAGGGCGACAGCGGTCGCGACTCGGCGAGTCGGCGTGTTGAGAGCAGTCACTTTTCCTCCACTCGGGGTAAGGCTCGCAATCCACTAGGCAGAGTAGTAGTTGCCCCACGGGGAGTGCGCGTCGGGTCATCGATATTGCCATTTTGTGCACCACAACGGGCCGGAACACCCTATCCGGGTGGGTGTGTCGCACATCACGAGATGCACGTAACCGGTTGCCTGTCAAGTCCTACGCCCACGTGTCGGTGCCCTGACCTGCGCCGTTGATGAGAGGGCGATGTGGTCACGTGTTAAACTCGAAGAATCGAAAGGGGCACGGGACACATGATTTTCAAGGTCGGAGACACCGTCGTATACCCCCATCACGGTGCGGCGCTGATCGAAGCAATCGAAACACGCACCATCAAGGGGGAGCAGAAGGAATATCTGGTTCTGAAAGTCGCGCAGGGCGACCTCACGGTGCGGGTACCTGCTGAGAATGCCGAATACGTCGGAGTTCGCGACGTTGTGGGACAAGAAGGCCTCGACAAGGTTTTCCAGGTGCTGCGCGCACCGCATACCGAAGAACCGACCAACTGGTCACGGCGGTACAAGGCCAACATCGAGAAGTTGGCCTCCGGTGATGTCAACAAGGTCGCAGAAGTAGTTCGCGATCTGTGGCGCCGGGAACAGGACCGCGGCCTTTCTGCAGGTGAGAAGCGCATGCTGGCGAAGGCCCGGCAGATTCTCGTGGGTGAGCTCGCGCTCGCCGAGGGAACTGACGAGGTCAAGGCAGAGAGCATGCTCGACGAGGTTCTCGCCGCCGCATCCTGATAGGCGACGCGACACTCGAATCAACATCAAGTGAATCGAATACAGCAAGTACACGATCGCCGCGGGCCGGTCGTCGGAATCATTCCGGCGGCCGGCCGCGGCGTCCGGCTGGGGGAATCGCTCCCCAAGGCATTCGTCGACCTGGATGGGCGCACCATGCTCGACCGGGCGGTCGACTCGATGCTCGGTTCCGGCGCAGTCGACCGCGTCGTGGTGGTCGCACCGCCCGAACTCGCCGCGACCCCTCCGGCCGAACTCGTACGCGAGGAGTACGCCGATCGGGTCGTGGTCACCGCGGGCGGCACGGAACGCGCCGATTCTGTGCGAGCCGGCCTGCGGGCGGCATCCGACGCGCATTTCGTCCTCGTGCATGACGCCGCGCGGGCGCTGACCCCGCCGCGGTTGTTCACCCGCGTGGTCGACCACCTGCGGGCCGGGTGCCGCGCGGTGATTCCCGTCCTGCCGGTCGCCGACACCATCAAGCGCGTCGACTCCGACGGCGTCGTCACCGGCACCCCGGACCGCGCGGCCCTCCGCGCGGTGCAGACACCGCAGGGGTTCGCCGCAGACCTGCTGGACCGCGCCAATCGCGATACGGGCGACGCAACCGACGACGCCGGGCTGGTCGAACGGCTCGGCGAGCCCGTGCAGACCGTGGCGGGAGACCCACTCGCCTTCAAGATCACTACACCGTTGGATCTGGTGCTGGCCCGAGCTCTGCTCGCCGACGCCGACCGGAGCGAAGAGGGGAACTGACCACACGTGCGTGTCGGAATCGGAACAGACGTCCACCCGGTGGAGCCGGGGCGCCCGTGCTGGATGGCAGGTCTGCTGTTCGACGATGCGGATGGGTGCTCAGGTCACTCCGACGGCGACGTCGCAGCGCACGCGTTGTGTGATGCGCTGCTGTCGGCCGCCGGCCTCGGCGACCTGGGTTCACTATTCGGAACCGATCGACCCGAGATGGCTGGAGCGTCGGGAGCCTCGATGCTCCTCGAGGTACGGCGGCTGCTGGCCGAAGAGGGCTGGTCCATCGGCAATGCGGCGGTGCAGGTGATCGGGAATCGCCCGAAGATCGGCCCACGCCGCAACGAGGCGGTGCGCGTACTGTCCGATCTGCTCGGCGCACCCGTGTCGGTGTCCGCAACCACCACCGACGGACTCGGGCTGACCGGCCGCGGAGAAGGTGTGGCGGCCATCGCCACCGCGCTCGTATTACCCGACGCCGATCAACGGTAGGATGGTCTGTCGTGACTTTGCGCCTTTTCGACACCGAAACACGAGCTGTGCGGGATTTCGAACCGCTGGTGCCCGGACACGCCTCGGTGTATCTGTGCGGCGCCACTGTTCAAGGTGAGCCCCACATCGGCCACGTGCGCAGCGGCGTCGCATTCGACGTGCTGCGACGGTGGCTTGCAGCGAAAGGCCTCGATGTCGCGTTTGTGAGAAACGTCACTGACATCGACGACAAGATCCTCCGTAAGTCCGGCGAAGCGGGCCGCCCCTGGTGGGAATGGAAGACGACGTACGAACGCGCCTTCACCCGCGCCTACGACGCGCTCGGCGTGCTGCCGCCCTCGGTGGAGCCGCGCGCAACCGGGCACGTCACCCAGATGGTCGAGCTGATGCAGCGCCTCATCGACGCGGGGCACGCATACGCAGCCGACGGCAACGTCTACTTCGACGTCAGGAGCTTCCCCGAGTACGGCACGTTGTCGGGGCACAAACTCGACGACGTCCACCAAGGTGAGAGCGCCGGGCGAGGCAAACGCGACCCCCGCGACTTCACCATGTGGAAGGCCGAGAGGCCGGGCGAACCCTCATGGCCGACTCCGTGGGGCCGGGGCCGCCCGGGCTGGCACCTCGAATGCTCCGCGATGGCCGAGTTCTACCTCGGCG
The DNA here is from genome assembly GCF_055230935.1 of Rhodococcus ruitaii. NCBI lineage: Bacteria > Bacillati > Actinomycetota > Actinomycetes > Mycobacteriales > Nocardiaceae > Rhodococcus > Rhodococcus ruitaii. The sequence goes on from NZ_JBUYWC010000019.1 coordinate 62,223, forward strand.
GTGCGTTCGACATCCACTGCGGTGGTATGGATCTGGTGTTCCCCCATCACGAGAACGAGATCGCGCAGGCGCGCGCCGCGGGCGACGGCTTCGCCCGCTATTGGATGCACAACGGCTGGGTGACCATGGGTGGCGAGAAGATGTCCAAGTCGCTCGGCAATGTGCTGTCCATCCCCAACGTCCTCACCCGGGTGCGGGCCCAAGAACTGCGCTACTACCTCGGCAGCGCCCACTACCGGTCGATGCTCGAATACTCCGACACGGCGTTGGCCGAGGCCGCCGCAGCCTATCGGGGACTCGAGTCGTTCGTGCTCAAGACACGGGACCGGGCCGGTGACGTTCCGATCGGAACATGGACCGACGCGTTCGCCGACGCACTCGACGACGACCTCGGGGTGCCCAAGGCACTGGCCGAGATCCACGGCAGGCGCAGCGAGGGCAACAAAGCGCTCGACAACGGAGACCTGACCGCCGCGGTACGTATCGCGTCTCAGGTCCGTGCGATGCTTTCCGTCCTCGGTGTCGACCCACTCGATGCACACTGGCAGGAGAGCTCCGGCGACGAGTCGGGTGCGCTCGCTGCCCTCGATGTGTTGGTGGGAGCAGAACTCGATCGTCGACAGAGCGCCCGCGCCGAGAAGGACTGGGCGGTCGCCGACCAAGTGCGTGACCGGCTGACAGCGGCGGGGATCGAAGTAACGGATACGCCGAACGGACCCGAGTGGTCCCTGAAAGCAGGGCAGTGATGGCAGGCAATTCCCAGCGTCGCGGAGCGATCCGCAAGGGCGGAACGAAGAAAGGTCAGGTCGTCGGCTCGGGCGGTCAGCGTCGGCGCGGTCTCGAAGCCCGCGGAGCGACCCCCAAGGCCGAGGACCGCTCGTACCATCCCGCAGCGCGCCGCGCTCGCGCCGCGGCGAAGGCCGCCGACAATCGGGGCCGCCGTCCGGGCGGACGCAAGCCGGACGACGGACCGGAAATGGTTCTCGGCCGCAATCCCGTCGTCGAGTGTCTGCGCGCCGAGGTGCCCGCGACCGCGCTCTACGTCGCGATCGGAGCGGAAGCCGACGATCGGCTCAAGGAGTCCGTGCAGCGTGCCGCCGATGCCGGCATTTCGATCCTCGAAGTACAGCGCGGCGAACTCGACCGGCTCACCGCCAACGGCATGCACCAGGGCATCGGCCTTCAGGTGCCGCCGTACCGCTACGCGCATCCCGATGATCTGATCGTGCGCGCCAAGGAGAAGCACGAGCGGCCCATGCTGGTGGCGCTCGACAACATTTCCGACCCGCGCAACCTCGGTGCGATCATCCGGTCCGTTGCGGCGTTCGGTGGCCACGGCGTGGTGATTCCGCAGCGTCGGAGCGCGTCGGTGACCGCTGTCGCATGGCGCACCAGTGCGGGTGCCGCGGCGCGGCTTCCGGTCGCTCGGGCAACCAACCTGACGCGCACGCTCAAGGACTGGCAGTCTCAGGGCGTCCGCGTCGTGGGTCTCGATGCCGGTGGCGACACCGATCTCGACGATTTCGACGGCACCGATCCCGTTGTCGTGGTGGTGGGGTCCGAAGGCAAGGGGCTTTCGCGGCTCGTTCGCGAGACCTGCGATTCCATCCTGTCCATCCCGATGGCCGGCGACGTCGAATCGCTCAACGCGTCGGTTGCGGCAGGAGTCGTGCTCGCCGATATCGCGCGTCGCCGTCGTTCCTGACGGCCGGATCGCTGTGTGGGACAACACGGTTGTGGCTCAGATCAATCGGACGAACCGCACGTGCCGACCCGGCCGTAACTGCGCGGCAGTGGGAAGGTCCGCTGTCGTCACCACGGCGATCACCGGATATCCGCCGGTGACGGGATGATCCGCGAGGAACAGCACCGGGTGCCCCTCCGGCGGCACCTGAACGGAACCCGCAACCATGCCTTCGCTGGGAAGCTCGTCGTGGCGTGAGCGGTGCAGGGGGCCGGGGCCCTGGAACCGGATCCCCACCCGATCGAGTTTCGGCGTCACCGTCCATGATTCGTGCAGGAGTGCGCGGACCGACGCGGGGGTGAACCAGTCGTCGCGGGGTCCGATCCGCACACGGAGTTCGACGGGATCGCTGTGCGGGGCGGGCGGTGGGATCTGCTCCTCATGGGGGAGTTCGTCGGCGAGCGCACCGACCAGCAACCGATCGCCGGTGTGTACCGGTGCGGGGCCCGTGCCCGACAATGTGTCGGTCGAGCGGCTTCCCAGTACCTCCGGTACGTCGATGCCGCCGCGGACCGCCAGGTACGACCGCAATCCTTCGGACGGCGCACCGACAGAGACGATGTCCCGATCGCGGAGCAGTGCTCGCGCATAATCGCCCACAGGCCGGCCGTTGACCGTCACGTCGACACGCGCTCCGGTGACCGCTACGATCGTGTCGCCGACGCTGCGGACGGAAAGCCCGCCGCCGGTCATCTCGAGCGCGGCGGCATCCGGGTGATTGCCGACGAGCCGATTCGCGGCGTCGTGCGCCGTGCGGTCGGCCGCACCGGATACGGTCACGCCGTCGGCCCCGTGGCCGGTGCGCCCGCGGTCCTGCACGGTCGTGAATACTCCGCAGGTGACGACTTCCAACCATGCCATGGACCTATGGTCTCGCACTCTGTGGTCGGCCGCGAGAGTAGTTCGGTGGGCCCGCCCGGAGCGCGTTAGGTTGGGGTGCCGCAGTTCGAAGGAGGCGTGATGAGCCGGGACGATCCGAGCACCCGTATCGAGGCCAGCAGGGTCGAGGCGACCCGGACGGTCGAGCGTGCGTTGGGCGACGGCGATCTGACCGCGGCGCACGCTGCGGTTGCCGACCTGAGCGCGGAACTGCTCGTCGACGTGCTCGAGCGGTTGAACACGACCGACCGCGCGGTGCTCTATCGGTTGCTGCCCAAGGACCAGGCGATGGAGGTGTTCGAGCAACTGGATCCGAGTCTGCAGAGCGCCCTCGTCGGGGGCCTGCAGGATGACCAGGTTGCAACCATCTTCGCCGATCTCGAGCCCGACGATCGAGTCGAACTGCTCGACGAATTGCCGGCGACCGTCGCCGCGAAACTCCTACGGGGGCTTCCGTACGACGAACGTGAGTTGACGGCAGCGATCCTCGGCTACCCACAGGGTGCGCTGGGCCGGCGCATGAGCCCGGAGTTCGTGTCGTTGCGACTCGACCTGCCGGTCGACCGAGCGCTCGCGATGGTGCGGAGCCGCCTGCACGATGCGGAGACGGTCTACACGCTGCCGGTCGTCGACAGGAACCGGATCCTCGTGGGCGTAGTGGGGCTGCGGGAGTTGATGGGTGCGCCTGAGGACGGCGTCGTCGGCGACCTCATGAACGAACCGTATTTCGCGCGGGCCACCGACGACGCTGAGGAAGCGGCTCGCCGCTGTGCCGAACTCAAACTGCTGGCGCTGATCGTGGTGGACAGCGAGACACGACTGGTGGGTATTCTCACCGTCGACGACGCGCTGGGCATCCTGGAGTCGGCCGAGAGCGAGGACCAAGCTCGCATCGGTGGCACCGAGCCGCTGCGGCAGCCGTACCTTGCTACACCAGCGGGGCAACTGGTGCGCTCACGGGTCGTGTGGCTGTTGGTGCTGGCGGTCGGAGCAACCCTGACCGTGCAGGTGCTCGAGGTATTCGAATCGACGCTGGAGCAGGCCGTCACGTTGGCGTTGTTCGTGCCGCTGCTGATCGGTACCGGTGGCAACACGGGCAATCAGGCGGCGACCACCGTCACGCGTGCACTGGCTCTCGACGACGTGAGTCCCCGCGACGTCGGTCGAGTCGTCGTCCGTGAGTTCCGGGTGGGACTGTCGCTCGGGGTGCTGCTCGGGTCGGTGGCGTTCGTGCTCGCGACCGTCGTCTACGACATGTCGGTCGGAGCAGTGATCGGGCTGACGCTGGTCTCCGTGTGCACACTCGCGGCCACCGTCGGTGGAGTGATGCCCTTGGCGGCCAAGGCGATCCGGGCAGATCCTGCGGTCTTCTCCAATCCGTTCATCACGACCTTCGTCGACGCCACCGGATTGGTGGTGTACTTCCTCATCGCGAAGGCGGTGCTGGGAATCTGACGCCCGCTCGTCGCTCAGATCGACTCGAACCGCACCGCGCTACCGGGACGAAGCAGTGCGGGCGGGGTCCGGTCCGGTTGCCACAGCACCTGTTCGGTGGTTCCGATCAATTGCCAGCCACCGGGGGAGCTTCGGGGGTAGACGCCGGAGAACTCGCCGGCGAGCCCGACCGCCCCCGCGGGCACCGAGATGCGCGGGGAATCGCGGCGCGGTACGTGCAAGCGGCTGTCGCCGCCCGTGAGGTATGCGAAGCCGGGCGCGAAACCGCCGAACGCCACCGTCCAGACGCGGCCGGTGTGTGCGGCGATCACACCCTCGGCGCCCAGTCCGGTTCGTTCCCCGACCTCCTCGAGATCGGGGCCGTCGTATCGGACGTCGATCACCACTTCCGTACCCGGGGCGGTGTCGGCGCGCATCGGCGGTGTCTCGAGGAGCCAGCGGCGCACCGCGTCGGCGCGGGTCGTCTCGGGGTCGAAGCGGGTCAGCAGTGTCCGGGCGGCGGGAATCAGGTCGAGGACACCCTGCATTCGCTGCGCATCGAGTGCGCGGAAATGCGCGAGTACGTCGTCGAGCGAATCGAACTCCGCGAGTATCGCGGATTCGCCGTTATGCAGGATCTTCATTCGCCACCGCCTGGACGAATGCGCGGATGTCGACGTTCTCGGCGTCCAGCAGGGCCCGGACAGCCAGGGCCATCGCGGTGGCGTCGGGGGAATCGCCGTGGATGCACACGGACTGCGCATCCACGCGCACATCCGTGCCGTCGATCGCCGTGACCACACCCTCGGTGACCATGCGCAGCACCCGCCGGGCCACCACATCCGGGTCGTGTAGCACGGCGCCCGGTTCGCGCCGCGACACCAGCGTGCCCTCGGGTGTGTACGCGCGGTCGGCGAACGCCTCGGGGACGACGACCAACCCCGCGCGCTCGGCCTCCTCGAGGAACGCCGATCCGGGGAGGCCGAGCACGGGCAGCGAGGCGTTGTACGAGCGGATCGCCTCCACCACCGCGCGGGCCTGCTCGCGGTGGTGCACGATCGCGTTGTACAGGGCGCCGTGCGGTTTGACGTAACTGACCGCCGAACCCGCCGCTCGGGCGAGACCGTCGAGCGCGCCGATCTGATAGATGACTTCGGCGGTGAGTTCAGCCGGCTCGACGTCGATGAACCGTCGGCCGAATCCCGTCAGATCGTGGTACCCCACCTGGGCTCCGATACGCACGGCGTGATCTGTTGCGCCCCTGCAGGTGTCGAGCAGCGTCGACGGATCGCCCGCGTGGAATCCGCAGGCGATGTTGGCGCTCGTGACGAGCGAGAGCATGGTCTTGTCGTCGCCGAGACGCCACTGCCCGTAGCTTTCGCCCAGGTCGCTGTTGAGGTCGATGCGGGTCACGTGTCCGATTCTAGGCTGCCGGGTGCAGGCCGATCAGCGATCGGCGTCCGCGGCGGACCCGCAATCAGTGCGCCGACGAACGCTCTGGCCAGGACACATCATCCTGGGCTGTGCGCTGTGCAGCATGGAACGCCGCAACGAGCGCGTGGACATCGGTTCGAGCATCTGTTGCTGGAGGAATGGGGTGGACACCGGCGTTGCGTTGCGTGTCTGCCGTGATGTGGAGTTGGAGACCACGTGCCATAACCGCCGACTCGCGTCAGACGCCGCGAAGCGAAGCCGGCGGCATCCCGCTCCCGGGGCAAGACGATCTCGGTAATCTACGTGGTCCTGACCAGGGATACCGATGGTGGGGTCGATTGCGCATCGAGGTCATCGACGATCGCGGCCTGTGCGGCTGAGGGAAGTGAATGAAGGATCTCGCGTACGCGCATTTGCCGTCGGGCAACAGCCTGCCGTGTCGGGAGTCCGGGTGTCGCGCACATCTGCGGGACGATTCCGGTGATCTCGTCGACTCCGCCTGCCGAGTGGCCCGCATCGAGTAGAGCCTGTTCGTGGGCTCGGGTCGCGTCGTCCTTCTCTTCCGACATGCCGATCGGGCCGATCATCGAACCCTGCAGGAACTGCTTGACCACGGGTTCGTCCGAGGTGAGCAGAACTTCCCGCGGCCCGAATATCACCAGGTTGCGACGAAACAGCATCCCGATGTTGTCGGGCACCGTGCGCGCGAGGTTGATGTTGTGCGAGACGATCAGGATCGTGGCGTCGAGCTCGGCGTTGATGTCGATCAGCGTCTGTGAGATGTAGGTAGTGCGTACGGGATCGAGACCGGAGTCGGGCTCGTCCACGAGGATGATCTGCGGATCGAGGACGAGCGCTCGCGCGAGCCCTGCACGTTTGCGCATGCCGCCGGAGATCTCGCCGGGGAGCTTGTGCTCCGCGCCGAGCAGTCCGACCAGCTCGAGCTTTTCCATCACCGTCCGCCGGATGTCGGACTCGGACTTTCGGGTGTGCTCGCGCAGGGGAAAGGCCACGTTGTCGTACAAGTCCATCGATCCGAACAGTGCTCCGTCTTGGAAGAGTACGCCGAACAGCTTGCGGATCTCGTAGAGCTCGTTGCTCGAGCACTGCAGGATGTCGGTGCCGTCGATGACGATGGACCCATGTTCGGGCCGGAGCAGCCCGATTAGTGACTTGAGGAACACCGACTTTCCGGTGCCCGACGGCCCGAGCAGTGCGCTGACCTCGCCGGCAGGCAGTGTCAACGTCACGTCCTCCCAGATTCGCTGTGAGCCGAACGATTTCGTCAGTCCGTCGACCTCGACCGCGATTCCCACGGAGCTCTCCTCTCGATGTGTGCCGCTACTGTGTGGGCTGTCAGTTGTCGATCCACGACGCCACGTCGGCGACGGACTGTCGGTTCGTTCGGAACGCGTTCGCCGGGTGCTCGTTGTCGCTGTAGCCGAGGGAGATTCCGAGTAGCACCTGCCGATCGTCGGGAATGGAGAAGAACTTCCGAATGAACGGCGCCTGGCTGGCAATGGCGGCCTGCGCGATGGTGGCGACCCCGAGGCTCTCGGCTGCGAGCAGGAAGTTCGCGACGAACAGACCGCAGTCGAGGACGCCGTAGGTGCCCAATGAGCGATCCGTCGTGACGATTGCGACATGTGGAGCGTCGAACAGGTCGAAGTTACGCAGCATCTGTCTGCCCGAGGCGACGCGGTCGCCGTGGGCAATGCCGAGGCTCTCGTAGAGTTGCCATCCGCTCTCGCGGCGTCGCTCACCGTACACGCCCTCGTACGAGGCGGGGAAGTCGATGTCCGGCTCCTGCCGGGGTGCCGAGCCGATGTGGTCCCGGAGGCCGACGCGGAACAGTTCGGTCGCGATCCCCTCGGTGATGTGGAGGTGCCACGGTTGGGTGTTGCACCAGGACGGCGCGAGGTGAGCGGAGTCGACGATGTCGACGAGGGTGTCGTGGGGGACGGGGTCGAGGGTGAACGCCCGGCAGCTCCTACGGTTCTGCTGTAGCGCGCGCAGTGCCGCAATGTGAGTGGCGTCCGGTGCCTCGGTGGAGGGTGTCATGGTTCTTCTTTTCTGTTGGGAGACAAAGCTCTTGAATTAGTGATACCACTGAACCGAAGGAATTGAACAGGAAGTATAGACACACTGTTCAGGTGTGGTCTAGCCTCGAACGTAGTGCACATCACTACGAGGGTTTCCGAACCCGGTACAAGGGAGTGTGAGATGACGACCACGGAAAGGCTTCGGCCGCAGCGCGAAGGCGACCTGGATGTTCCCGAGTGGGTTCCGCGCGGGATCGATCTGGGACGGATCAACAATCGTGAGAAGGCGCTGGCGATGTTCGGCCGCGACTTCATGGAGGAGCTTACCGACCACGCGCTCCTCGGTGACGATGTGGCGTACCGGGCGATGCTGGAGTTCAAGGACAAGAGCAACGGCACCAGCTGGCGCACCTTCGATACCGCGCTGGAGCACGGCATCGATGCCGTGGATGAGCCCGGGCCGGCGCTGGTCGAGTTATTCGCCGCCCTGGACCGCATTCCCGAGTGGGTCGACTTCGACCAGCTCTACCGCGGTGCCGTCGCGTTCTGGCGGCCGGGCATCATCGTTCCGCCCGTTCTCGCGTGGTCGTCCATCGCGGGAGGCTTCTCGCTGTACAGCTCCACCCGGCCGGTTCTGTTCAGTGGCCGACTCGGCACGGCAGACCGCACCGGTACCCGTCTGATCGAGAGCTTCCGCTACATCGTGGCCGCCTACACGCCCGGCAACATGACGCGGTTCGGTGAGGGGTTCCGCCTCACCGCCAAGGTGCGGATGATCCACGCGGCCGTGCGGAACAGCCTCAGCCGGGCGGACACCTGGGACTGGGCCGCCTGGGGGATCCCCATCAACAATCTCGACGCGATGGAGACACAGGCCGGGCAGTTCTGCCACAAGTTCATCGACGCGATCCAGAACTCGGGTATCCGCTACAGCGACCGGGAGATCGAGGACATCACCGCGCTGGCCCGCTACGTCGGATACGTCATCGGCGTTCCGGAGGACATCCTCCACAAGGATTATGACGACGCGTGCCGAAAGTCTGCACTGCATGGCCTGATCGAGCAACCCGCCGACGAATACTGCCGTGAGGTGGCGCACTCGGTGATCCGCTACAGCGTCGAGAATCCGCCCGGTGACGTCAACATCCTTCCGGCGCCGATCGAGGAGAAGCTGACGACCGAGCGCAGGCTCGCGCTGGCCTACGGCATGCTGTATTCCTGGCTGCCGCGCGAGACGATGGACATGCTGCACGTCGAGCCGACGGGCTGGCGGCATGTGCTGCCCGCGCTGCGGCCCCTGATCTCGGTCGGGCACCGGCTGTCGCGGATCCTTCCGCACGATGACGAGAAGTCGGCGTTCGCGCTGCTGAAGATGTTCAACGCGGCGATCGAGATTCCCGACGGGGATCGGAAGCACGAGGTCGCCAATCCCGAGGAGGTCGGTGCGGACATCGAGGCCAATCGAGGCAACATGCCGAAGGTGTCACTGCCCGGTTCCTGACCGGGTGAGGAGGGTGCTCGGGGCATCGCGTCTTCGTGCGCGGTGCCCCGCCCGTGTTCCATGCCGCTGTGATGGTCACATCGCAGTGTGCACCGGATCGGAACTGCACCAGCGGAAATAACCTATACAATGTGTATAGACGCAATGTATTCTCAAGGGCATGGCAACGTACACGAAGTCGCCGAAGCGACGAGTTTTCGAGCCCGAGCACGACGAACTCCGGCAGAGCTTCCGATCTTTCCTCGCCTCCCGCGTGGTCGATCGGTACCCGGAGTGGGAACGCGACGGCATCGTTCCGCGGGAGCTCTTCACCGAGGCGGGCAAGCACGGCTTCCTGGGAATGGAGATCCCGGAGGAGTACGGAGGCGGCGGCGTTGCCGACTTCCGTTCCAATGCGGTGATCGCCGAAGAGATCGCCCGGGCAGGGGTGGTCTCGTTCGGCGTCAACCTCCACAACGACATCTGCCTCCCCTACATCTTGCAGTACGCGAACGACGAGCAGCGTCGACGCTGGTTGCCGGGCCTCGCGTCAGGGGAGTTGATCGCCGCGATCGCGATGACCGAGCCCGGCACCGGATCCGACCTTGCCGCCATTGCCGCGACCGCCACCCTCGACGGCGACCACTACGTTCTCGACGGCGGAAAGACGTTCATCTCCAACGGGATCAACGCCGACCTCGTGATCGTGGCCGTTCGGACGGAGCGCGCGGAGGGGCGCCATAACGCCCTCTCACTGATCGTCGTCGAACGCGACACCCCCGGGTTCACCCGCGGCCGGAACCTCGACAAGATCGGCATGCACGCCCAGGACACCGCCGAGTTGCACTTCGAGAACGCCCGGGTGCCTGCGGCGAACCTGCTGGGAGAGCTCGGCATGGGTTTCCGGTACCTGGTGTCGAATCTGAGTCAGGAACGCATGACCATCGCGCTGGCCAGCGTCGAATCCGGATTCCGGATGCTCGACCTCACGCTCGACTACGTCTGCGAGCGCAAGGCTTTCGGCTCCACGATCGGGTCGTACCAGAACACCCGGTTCCAACTTGCCGACGTGCGAACCGAACTCGAAACCACCAGGGCGTTCGTCGACAACTGTCTCGCCGATCTCGTTGCGGGCGAACTCCCACCGGAGCGAGCGGCGATGGCGAAGCTCGCCGCCACCGAACTGCAGGGCAGGATTGCCGACCGGTGTCTGCAGTTGTTCGGTGGATACGGCTACATGACCGAGTACCCGATCGCCCGTGCCTACGTCGATGCCCGCATCCAACGGATCTACGGTGGCACCAGTGAGATCATGCGGGAGATCATCGGCAAGTCGATGGGATTGTGATCATATGGACCGCAACATCTTCGAACCCGAGCACGATCAGTTTCGGGACATGGTCCACGGCTTCCTCCTCAAGGAGGCGGTGCCACACACTGCAGCCTGGGAAGAGTCCGGTATGGTCGACAGGTCCTTCTGGCGCACAGCAGCAGGCCAAGGACTCGTGGGATTCGCGGCACCGGAGGAACTCGGCGGAGCCGGGTTGCGCGACTTCCGGTTCAACGCCGTCCTCAACGAGGAGGTCGTCCGCACCGGCACGGTCGGGGACGGCTTCTCTCTGACCAACGACATCGTGCTGCCGTATGTCGTCGAACTGGGAAGCGAGTTCCAGAAGCAGCGGTGGGTGCCCGATGTGACCTCGGGTGCGAAGGCGATCGCGATCGCGATGACGGAGCCGGGCACCGGTTCGGACCTGCGGGCCATCAAGACGACGGCCCGCCGCGTCGGCGACAACTGGCTCCTCGATGGATCGAAGACGTTCATCACCAGCGGTATCCAGGCCGAGATCGTCATCGTCGCAGCCCGAATCCCGGACGAGGACGGCGGCGGATTCGGGCTGTTCGTCGTGGAGGAGGGGCAGGACGGGTTCGAACGCGGCCGGAAGCTCGACAAGATCGGCCGGCGTGCTCAGGACACGGCCGAGCTCTTCTTCCGAGGCGTCGCCGTGCCCGCTGCCCACGTGCTCGGCGATCCGGGCAAGGGTTTGCACTACATGATGGCGAATCTCGCGCAGGAACGGCTGTCGATGGCCGTCGTGGCCGTCGCCAGTGCGGAGAAGGCGCTCGAGCTCGCGGTGGACTACGCCAAGGAACGGAAGGCATTCGGCCGGACGATCGGGAGCTTCCAGGCTAACCGGTTCACGCTGGCGGAGCTTCACACCAAGGTCGGTATCGCGCGGGTCTACGTCGACAGGTGCATCGATGCGCACGTCGCGGGCACATTGTCGCCCGCGGAGGCGGCGGGCGCGAAGTTCTGGACCACTGAACTCGAGTTCGAGGCGTTGGATACCTGCCTGCAGATCCACGGCGGGTACGGATACATGGAGGAGTACGAGGTGGCCCGCCGATGGCGCGACGCGCGCGTACAGCGGATCTACGGTGGCACGAACGAGATCATGCGGGAGATCGTCGGCCGGTCGATGGGCCTGTGAGATCGCTGCTGCTGTGACACCCGGGGTGGGCGGATTCGTTCCGCCCACCCCTCGACGTTATTCGGCGGCAACTCCTCGACCGAGCAGGTCACCGATGCGGGCGTCGTCATAGCCGAGTTCCTTCAGCACCGACCGGGTGTCTGCGCCGGAGGGGCGAGCCGGCCGGGGCCGGGTCGGTGGTCGCCCGTCGAACCGCGGCGCCGGATTGCCCTGCACCACACCGTCCACCTCGACGAACGTGTCCCGCGCGGCGTTGTGTGGGTGGTTCGGTGCGTCGGACATCGGCAGGACCGGCGCGTAGCAGGTGTTCCGCCCGTCGAACAGTGCGTCGAGTTCGGCTCTGGTGGACCGGGCGATCCGCGCGGCGAGGATCGGTCGGAACTCCTCCCAGCGCGACTTGTCGAAGTGGTTGTCGCGCAGCATCTGTGGTAGATCCAGCGCGTCGCACATGTCCGCCCAGAACTGGTTCTCGATCGCGCCGATGCTGACCCACTGGTCGTCGCGGGTGCGGTACACGTCGTAGAAGAAGGCGCCCGTGTCGAGCATGTGGGAGCCGCGCTCCTCGGTGAAGCGGCCGTCGGCTCGAAGCGCGTGGAACATCGCCATCAGCGCTGCGGCACCGTCGATCATCGCCGCGTCCACCACCGTTCCGGTGCCGGTCGCGCGGGCCGAGACGATGCCCGCGAGCATGCCGACAGCCATGAGCATGCCGCCACCGCCGAAGTCGCCCACCAGGTTGAGCGGCGGCACGGGTGCCTCGCCGCGTCGGCCGATGGCGTGTAGTGCGCCGCTGAGCGCGATGTAGTTGATGTCGTGCCCGGGTGCCGTGGCGAGCGTTCCATCCTGTCCCCATCCGGTCATCCGGCCGTACACCAGCGCGGGATTGATCGCCTGCAGATTGTCCGGGCCCACGCCGAGCCGTTCGGCGACGCCGGGACGGAAGGTCTCGAGCACGCCGTCGGCGTCGCGACACAGATCCTTCACGACGGCGATTCCGTCGGGCGACTTCAGATCGAGTGCGATCGAGGTCCGGCTCCGGAACAGCACGGATCTGCCGCCGTCTGCCCATGGGTTGCCGCCGGGCCGTTCGATGCAGATCACGGTGGCACCGAGGTCGGCGAGCATCATGGCGGCGAATGGGCCGGGGCCGATCCCCGCGAGTTCGACGATGCGCACACCGTCGAGCGGAGGAGAGTGTGTGGTCAAGGCAGTTCCCTTCATCGGGTGATTTCAATGTTGTTGTGCTTCACCGTGCATCGGTGTGCACGGCCGAACCGCGCGCACGCCGACCAATGCTATACAGAAAGTATGAACAAAGTGTATGGTGCGATGTGCTGCGAGGTGCAGTGAGGACAAGTAGACAGGGAGTTTCGATGGCGGCGACCGATGCACTGATCTTCGATGCGATCCGCACCCCGCGCGGTAAGGGCAAACGCGGCGGTGGGCTCAACACAATCAAGCCCATCGACCTCACCGTGGGTCTCGTGGACGCGATCCGGGAACGCAATCCCGCGTTGGACCCGAACAGGATCGACGACCTGGTGCTCGGCGTGGTCTCCCCGGTGGGGGAGCAGGGCGGCGACATCGCGAAGATCGCGGCGATCGCCGCAGGGCTACCCGACACCGTCGCGGGCGTGCAGGTCAACAGATTCTGCGCGTCCGGTCTCGAGGCCGTGAACATCGCCGCGCAGAAGGTCGCGTCCAGCTTCGAGGATCTGGTCCTCGCCGGCGGTGTGGAATCGATGTCCAGGGTCCCCATGGGATCGGATGGCGGTGCCTGGATGGACGATCCGGCCACCAACTTCCGTACCCGGTACGTACCTCAGGGGATCGGCGCCGATTTGATCGCCACCATCGAGGGCTTCACCCGCGACGATGTCGACGAATTCGCGGTCCGCTCGCACCAGCGCGCCGCCGCTGCCGAGACCGAGGGCCGCTTCGCGGGATCGACGGTCCCGGTGCGTGATCTGAACGGTCGCGTGGTTCTGGACAGGAACGAGCTGATCCGTCCGACCACCACCACCGAGACTCTCGCCGCGCTCGCCCCGTCGTTCGAACAGCTCGGCACCAGAGCTGGATTCGACGCGGTTTCCCTGCAGAAGTTCCACTGGATCGACCGGATCGATCATGTCCATCACGCAGGGAACAGTTCGGGAATCGTCGACGGCGCATCCCTCGTCCTCGTGGGCAGCCAGGCGATCGGTGACGAGCTGGGCCTGACCCCGAAGGGGCGCATCGTGGCGACCGCGGTGTCCGGCGACGATCCGACCATCATGTTGACCGGGCCGGCACCCGCGTCCCGGAAAGCGCTTGCCAAGGCAGGTATCTCGGCCGACGACCTGGACCTTGTCGAGATCAACGAGGCGTTCGCCTCGGTGGTGCTGCGCTTCGTGCGGGACCTGGACCTGGACATCGACAAGGTCAACGTCAACGGCGGCGCGATCGCGCTGGGGCATCCGCTCGGCGCGACCGGCGCGATGCTCGTGTCGACCATACTGGACGAGTTGCATCGCACCGGCGGTCGATACGGCCTCGTGACGCTCTGCGTCGGAGGCGGCATCGGCATCGCCACCGTCATCGAAGCCCTGTGACCGAGAATCTCCGGAAGGATCGTACCCTCATGACCGAGAACAAGACCGGCGCCGGGATCGTGTCCTGGCACCGCGGCGACGACGGTGTCGTGACCCTGACCATCGACGACCCGGACCGCCGCGTGAACACCATGACCGAGGCGTTCGTCGACGACCTCGGTGCCGCGCTCGACCGGATCGAGGCCGAGAAGTCCACCATCACCGGGGTGATCGTCACCTCCGGGAAGTCAACCTTCTTCGCCGGCGGCGACCTCGCGGATCTGCGGACCGTCACCAAGGACCGTATCGACGAATTCACGCAGTTCGTGGATCGCAACAGTAGGCTGTTGCGCCGCCTCGAGATGGTCGGCGTCCCGGTCGTGGCCGCTGTAGGCGGTGCGGCGCTCGGCGGTGGGCTCGAACTCGCGCTCGCCACCCATCACCGAATCGTCCTGGCGGGACCCAAGGTCCGGCTCGGGCTTCCTGAGGTGACCCTGGGCCTGCTCCCGGGCGCCGGTGGTGTCGTTCGCACCGTCCGACTGCTCGGCCTGGAGGCTGCACTCGACAAGGTGCTGCTCTCCGGTCAGCGGTTCGACGCGCACGCCGCCCGTGACCTCGGTCTGGTCGACGAGGTCGTGGACGACGCGGATGAGCTCGTCGCGGCCGCGAAGCGGTGGATCGCCTCCGGACCGGAGCCCGTTCAACCCTGGGACCGCACGGGATACACCCTTCCCGGAGGCAGCCCGGCCGACCGATCGTCGAGTGTGGCCGCGCGCCTGCCGCTGCTGCCCGCCCGGATCGAGCAGAAGCTCAAGGGCGCGAACCAACCTGCGCCGCGCAACATCCTTGCCGCGGCGGTGGAGGGAGCGCGCCTGGACGTCGACGGCGCACTGAAGGTCGAGGCCCGGTACTTTGTGGACCTCGCGACCGGACTGGTGGCGAAGAACATGATCCAGACCTTCTTCGACACCCAGGAGGTATCCGGCGCACGCGGTCGGGACGCGCATCGCGCCCCGTGGAAGGCGACCAAGGCCATCGTCCTCGGTGCCGGGATGATGGGCGCCGGAATCGCCTACGAGTGCGCGCGCGCCGGTCTCGAGGTCGTGCTCCAGGATCTGTCGGCGGAAGCCGCACAGCGCGGGAAGGGATACGCAGAGAAGGTTGTCGGCAAGGCCGTCGCGAACGGCCGGATGTCCGCGGACGATGCGCAGGCCCTGCTCGCCCGGATCCGTCCGACCACCGACGTTGCGGACGCCGCTGGCGCCGACATCGTCGTCGAGGCGGTCTTCGAGGATCCGGCGATCAAGGACGAGGTCGTGCGCCGTGTCGAACCGCATCTCGCCGAGGGCGCGCTGATCGGGTCGAACACCTCGACGCTGCCGATCAGCGGGCTCGCCGAGTCGGTCCCCGCACCGGAACGGTTCATCGGTCTGCACTTCTTCAGTCCCGTCGACCGGATGCCCCTCATCGAGATCATCAAGGGAGAGAAGACCGACGAGGAAACACTCTCGCGTGCACTGGACTTCGCCAATCAGATCGGCAAGACTCCGATCGTCGTCAACGACAGCCGCGGGTTCTTCACCAGCCGGGTGATCGGGACGTTCATCAACGAGGCGCTCGCGATGCTCGGCGAGGGGGTGCCTGCACCGTCGATCGAACAGGCGAGTGCGCAGGCCGGCTATCCGGCGCCGGTGCTGCAACTCGCCGACGAACTCAATCTGGAACTGCTCCGCAGAGTGCGGAACACCGGCCGCGAGGCTGCCGCCGCCGAAGGCCGCACGTGGCAGGCGCATCCGGCAGAAGTAGTGGTGGACCAGATGGTCGACGCGCACGGGAGGCCCGGACGGCTCGGCGGTGCCGGGTTCTACGAATACGTCGACCGTCAACGGGCAGGTCTGTGGTCCGGCCTGGTCGGGGTCTTCGGGGGCAACACCCTGGATATGCCACTGGAGGACACGCGTGACCGGATGCTGTTCGTCGAGGCACTGGAGTCGTACCGGTGCCTCGAGGAAGGGGTACTCGAGTCGGTGGCAGACGCCAACGTGGGGTCGATCCTCGGTATCGGCTACCCGGCGTGGACCGGTGGTGTGCTGCGTCTGATCGACGGCTACGAGGGCGGGCCTGCGGGTTTCGTCGCGCGTGCCGATGAGTTGGCAGCCCGGTACGGGGAGCGTTTCAGCGTGCCCGCGTCGCTCCGCGATCTCGCGAGTTCGGGCCGACTGCTCGTCGACACCCCGATGGTGTCCGTCTCTGTTCGGGGCTGACACGAATTCCGAGATCGAAGGGAACAGAAACGATGAAGCTCGTCGACGTGGGTGAGGGTGTCAGGGTCGCCGTCCGCGACCTCGGGTCGGGTAGTCCGGTGTTGCTGATCCACGGCTGGAGCCTGAGTCACGAGGTGTGGGACCGGCAGATCCGGGTGCTCGTCGAGGCCGGACATCGGGTTCTTGCGATGGACACTCGGGGTCACGGCAGCTCGGACAAACCGTGGGGATCGTACGACATCGAGACCCTTGCGCGGGATGCAGCGGCGGTGCTCGAGAATGCCGACGTCGAGAACGCGGTTGTGGTCGGGTGGTCGCTGGGCGCGATGACGGCACTCCGGCTCGCACACGACGAGCCGAGCCGGATCAGGAAGATCGTCCTCGTTGCCTCCAACGGGGTGGCGGCCGCGCGGCACGAGTCGTTTCCCTTCGGGGCGCCCGCGGATCCGGCTGTCCGTGCCATGCACGAGGCCGAACACCGATCCAGGGTCGAGTTCCGGCGACGCGCGGTGGGCGACCCCTTCGGGTCGCCGCCGGACGAGACCGTGCTGGACTGGCTGCACCGGATTTCGCTCGCGACGCCCGGGTGGGCAGGCAACGCCTGCATGGCCACTCTGTTGCAGACCGAGCAGGTGGATCTGCTCGACCGTCTCACGATGCCGATCGAGCAGGTCATCGGGACCGCCGACCCGGCCCTGTCCGTGCGCGGCACCCGCTGGTTGCACGAGCGACTCGGGCATCGTCTGGTCGAACTGGATTGTGGGCACTATCCGATGCTCGAACGGCCCGACGAGTTCGACGAATTCCTGTTGACGGCGGCCGCCCGGTGACGGCCCCGGGACGCCACGCTTTCCTCCGGCCGTCGCCGGTCCCGGTGAGTCGGACTTGTCCATTCATGATGTCCAGACAGATGTAGCATGGCCTCGTGACGGAGAAATCGGCTGTTCGGCAGCGCCCGCGTGCGCACGACGGGCAGAGTGCGGCAGAAATCGCGGTGTTCGACGCCACCGAGGAACTCTTGCGGCGAGAACCGCTGCAGGACATTACAGTTGCGAAGATCATCAAACGTGCGGGTCTCTCCCGCGCGAACTTTTACCACTATTTCGCATCCAAGTTCGACGTGCTCGTGGCGCTGGTCGCGAGGTTGCTCGCGAGCACGTACGACGAAGACGGTCCGTGGCAGGCGCCCCCGGGGAAGGCACGTTCGCGGTCGATGGACACGAGCATGCGCGGAACCTTGGACATGTGGTCGGATCACGGCCCGGTGGTGTGTGCGGCGATCGAGAATATGTACACCGTCCCCGGGCTCGCGACGGCGTGGCGGTCCTCCGCGGGGCAGTTCGTCCGCGCGGTGACCGAGCAGATCACACATGAGCGGGAGGCCGGGGCAGCCCCCGACGGGCCTCCTGCGGACATGATCGCGGCCATGCTCGTGTGCTGCATCGAGCGCGCCTTCTATGTCGGAACACGTGAGCTCGATGCGCGGTTGCCCACCCCCGATGACGCGATCGACGCGGTCGTCGCGGTCACGTTCGCCGCGATCTATCGCGGCACGCGCCCGTACCGCGAGGCGGGCGGCCACGGACATCGTGAGGCGACCGGGGCGGTCGTCGTCCCCGCGGTCGCCGCCACGTCGGTGCGGGAGAAGGACAGCAGCGAGGCGAATGCCACGTCGGACTCTCTTCTTCGGGGACTCGAGTCGCTGCTGGCCCAGTCCGGCAATTCGCTCGACACCGTCACCGTCGAGGACATCCTGAAGGAGTCGGGCGCGTCGCGGGCGACGTTCTACTTCTATTTCGGCAACAAGGACGACGCCTTCGTCTCGCTCTTCGCCGAGGTTGCGTGGGGTCTTGTCGAGCGGATCGGCCAGTTGCTCGATGTGGATCGATCGGACCCGGCGTCGATCCGGAACGCGGTCGAAAGCTGGCTCGCTCTGGATCCGGCGAGTGAAGCTGTGGTACGCAACGCGATTCACGAGTGGCCTCGACGACCCGCGCTGCAGCACTCCTATCTGTCGACCGTCGCGCGCATGACCGACGTGGTGCAACAAGTCGTGGAAGTCGATCGCGCGGCGGGTCTGGCGGTCGATGGTCCGCCAGCCGCGCAGTTGGCCGCGGTCCTGGTGTGGACGATCGAGCGCACGGTGTCGGGTGCGCTCGCGGGTGAGGAGCACCTGTCGGATCTGCCCACCGTGGTCGCGCTGCTTGCGGATCTGATAAACGCCACCGTCTACGGTCGCTGACCTCCCATACCCACTGCCGGGGATCGCCTGCACGCAGGGCGGTCCCCGGCAGTGTCGTGTCCGGCTGTCGTGTCCGGCTGTCGTGTCGGGCGCGGAGTCGCAAGGCGCTGTGAGGATCGCGCTGCACCGAGCGGCGTATCAGTGATTGACGTCACGTATGAACACGATGTATGGTCGCGTGTATGACGCGCTATGGATCGCCCCCGGAGTCATCACCGAATGCGTTCTCCGACACTGAACTCCGCGCCGCTCTCGACGCCGCCACCCTCCCCGTCCTACTGCCCGCCCTGGCGCATCTCACCGGAGACGACCGCTGGATCGCGGCCGAATACGCACCTACCGTGCCGGTGGGCCTCGACGACCACGACGGCGCCGGATTGCCCGAGCAGGTACAAGAGCGCATCCGGGAGGAGGCATTCGCGACGCTGCGGGCGTGGCGTGACGGCACTCTCCCCGTCGCGGATGTCCCCGCACCCGAACGGATCGCCGCCCTGCTGTCCTTCTCGGTCGCGGAGGAGGTGCCCGCGGAGTACGGGCGACTGCTCGGCGAGGAACTCGGTGTCCATCCGCGGGTGACCCACCCGACGTCGCAGGTACCGACAGGCTTCCGGGTGGTCATCGTCGGTGCCGGGCTGTCCGGGCTGTGCCTCGCGCTGCGCCTGAAGGACGCTGGTATCGCGTTCACGGTGGTCGAGAAGAACGCGGACGTCGGCGGCAGCTGGCACGAGAACGTCTACCCCGGATGCGGCGTGGACACCCCCAGCCATTTGTACTCGCTGTCGTTCGCGCAGAACCCGGACTGGACACGGTACTTCACCGGTCGCGACGAACTGGTGCAGTACTGGCGGGACCTCGCCGACCAGGGTGGTGTCCGCGAGTCGATCCGCTTCTCGACCCGAGTCGAGGCCGCAACATTCGACGAGGTGTCCGACACCTGGGAGGTCACCACTCGCGCCGCGGACGGGTCGACCGACCGGATCACGGCCAACGTCGTCGTCAGCGCCGTCGGATTGCTCAACCGGCCGAGCATGCCGAACATCGAGGGACTGAAGGACTTCCGTGGACCGGCGGTCCATACCGCACAGTGGGATCCCTCGATCGACCTGGCGGGCAAGCGCGTCGGCGTCATCGGAACCGGTGCGAGTGCGATGCAGTTCGTTCCCGCCGCCGCCGCGGCCGCGGACCGCGTGGTCGTCTTCCAGCGAACCCCCCAGTGGGCGACGCCGCACCCGAACCAGGCTCGCGCAGTGCCCGAGGCCCAGCGATTCCTGTTCCGGCACATCCCGCACTATCTCGGCTGGTACCGAGTCCGGGTGTTCTGGCGAATGGGCGATCGGGTCCACGGCCTGCTGCAGGTGGATCCGTCGTTCCCGCATCAGGATCGCGCGGTCAATCGCGGGAACGACAGGCTCCGCGAGGTACTGACCGGCTACATCCACTCCCAACTGAAGGGCCGAGACGACCTCGTCGCGAAGAGTGTTCCGGACTACCCGCCCTACGGCAAGCGACTTCTCATCGACCACGGCTGGTACGAGACGATCAGGCGCGACAACGTCGATCTCGTCACCGAGTCTGTCGAGAAGGTCACCGAGGCCGGTGTGCGCACCACGGACGGGAACGAGCACGAACTCGACATACTCGTTCTCGCAACCGGGTTCGAGGCTTCCCGCGTGCTCGCGTCGATGAACGTCGTCGGCCGGGATGCGCAGTCGCTACGGGATGCGTGGGGCGACGAGGACGGTCGCGCCCACCTCGGGATCACCGTCCCCGGTTTCCCGAACTTCTTCTGCCTTTACGGACCGAACACGAACACCGGCCACGGTGGCACCGTGGTCGCCGGCACAGAAATGCAGGTTCAGTACGTCACCGCCATGCTTTCCCGGATGATCGACGACGGTATCGCCTCGGTGGAGATACGGCAGGAAGCGTTCGAGGCGTACGACGAGGAACTGGCCACTGCACTGAACAGATCGATCTGGATGCATCCCCGAGCCCGGTCGTATTACGTCAACGGCGCCGGCCGCGTCGTTACCAACAGCCCGTGGAAGTACGTCGACTACTGGCGGCGTGTCCACGAGCCGAAACTGGAGGACTTCCACGTGAATTCAGAACTGAGCGCCGTCGGTGTGGCGGACGAGAGCGGGAGGCAGTCGTGAGCAGCGCAATCGGTGCAGGACGACGACACGTGAACACGCCGAACGGGAATCCGGTCCCGGCCGAGGTGACTGATTCCGTGCCGGAGCAGGTGGCGCGGCTGCGCAGAACCTTCGAGAGCAGACGCACCAGGTCACTCACCTGGAGGCGGGAGCAACTGGAAGGCATGGCACGCCTGCTCGACGAGCGCGAGAGCGAGCTCGCCGAAGCGCTCCAGAAGGATTTGGGGCGCAATGCGATCGGCACCTTCATGGGCGACATCGCGCCCGTCAGGGCCGAGATCCGGCACACTCTGGCGGGCCTGGAGAAATGGACGCGGCCGAGGAAGGTCCGGATTCCGGCGGCGCAGCAGCCGGGCAGGGCGCGTGAGGTGCCGGAGCCCAAGGGGATGGTGCTGGTGGTCGGGGCGTGGAACTTCCCGATCTTGCTGACCTTGCACCCGCTTGTCAGCGCACTTGCAGCAGGTAATACAGTGCTGATCAAGCCGTCCGAACTCGCACCGCACACCGCTGCCGCCCTTGCGGACCTCCTGCCACGCTACCTCGACCCGTCTGCCGTCGCAGTGGTCACCGGTGGCGTACAGGTGTCGACCCGGGTGCTCGCGGAGAAGTTCGATCACATCTTCTTCACCGGATCCACTCGCGTGGGCCGGGTGGTGCTCGAGGCCGCGGCCAAGCATCTCACTCCGGTCACTCTCGAACTCGGTGGCAAGAGCCCGGTCATCGTGACTGCCGATGCAGACCTCGATATCGCCGCCCGCCGGATCGCGTGGGGCAAATGCGTCAACAGCGGACAGGCCTGCATCGCGCCGGACTATGTACTCGTCGAGGATTCGGTGCGCCCCCAGTTCGTGGGCAAACTCCTCGACCGGCTTCGGGTTGCAGCGAAGGCGGAGGGCACCCACATGGTGAACGAAGCGCACTTCGACCGGGTCGTCGGCCTGCTCAGCGGCCACGCTGGGGAGGTGTCAGGCGGTGCGCACGACCGCACGAGCTTGCAGATCGAGGGAACTGTCGTCACTGATCCGGACCCGAGTTCGCCGCTGATGCAGGAGGAGATCTTCGGTCCCGTGTTGCCGGTGATCTCGGTGCCGTCCCTGGCCGATGCGATCACCTTCGTGCGTGAACGACCGAAGCCCCTGGCACTGTATGTGTTCTCGGGCTCGGAGAGTTCCATCGACACGGTCGTCTCGTCCACCTCCTCCGGCTCGGTCGGCGTCAACCAGGTGCTCTACCAACTGCTGGTACCGGAACTGCCGTTCGGTGGTGTCGGTGACTCCGGAATGGGTTCGTACCACGGCCGCAACGGATTCGACACGTTCAGTCATCACAAGGCGGTACTGCGCAAGCCGACGGTGATCGACCTGGCACTGAGCTACCCCCCGTACGGCCCCGTCGCGACCCGCATCCTGCGCCGCCTCATGGGTTGATCGACAGCACGCCACCCACGTCACTCTGCCCCTTCGAGAGGTGAGTTTCCCATGACCACACAGACCACCACTGCGACCGACTCGTCGCCCGCGGTCGATGTCTCCACCCTGTGCGAGGCGTTCCAACGTACTGTCGCCGCGGTACCGGACGCACCCGCTCTGCGCGCCCACGGCGACACCACTGCCCTCACCCGGCGCGAGTTGGCCGATGCCGTGGAGGAGGTCGCCGCCGGATTGGCGTCGCTCGGTCTGCGACGCGGCGACACGATCGGTCTGATCATGACCAATCGTCCGGAGTTCCACATCGTCGATCTCGCTGCGCTGCACCTCGGCGTGACACCGTTCTCCATCTACAACACGTCGTCGGCACAGCAGATCTCGTATCTGCTCGACCACGCGGAATGTCGTGTGGTGGTGTGCGAACCAGAATTCCTGGAGCGACTCGGGGAGGCCGAGACGCCGTCCCTCGAGCACATCGTGGTCGTCGGCGGTGACGACCCGCAGGAGTTGTCGCTCGACGAGATCCGGACGCGCCGACCGGTGGGCTTCGACTTCCCGGCGACGTGGCGTCAGATCCGGCCCGATGACGTGGCCACGCTGATCTACACCTCCGGCACCACGGGACCGCCCAAGGGTGTGGAACTCACGCACGCGAACCTGATGTTCGTGTTGCAGACCTGCAACGAGCGGTTCCCCTTCGCCGCCGACGGGACGTGTGTGTCCTACCTGCCGACGGCGCACGTCGCGGATCGGATCTTCTCGCACTACCTGTTCATGGTGACGGGGTGGACCATCACCACGGTGCGGGACGCAACCGGCCTGTTCGCCGCTGTCGGCGAGGTTCGGCCCACCTGGCTGCTCGGGGTGCCGCGTGTGTGGGAGAAGCTGCGCGCTGCGCTTCTCGCTCGCTTCGGCGCGATGCCGGAGCCGCAACGGACCGCGGTCGAGGACGGGCTCGCGCGGGCGCTGCAGAAGGTCCGAGCAGAACAGGGCGGCGACACCGCCCCACCGGAACTCGAGATCGCGGTGGCGGCGTTCGACGAGGCGGTTCTCGCGCCGCTGCGCCGGCAACTCGGGTTGGATCAGGTCAGCCTGCTCATGACCGGTGCTGCTCCGATCCCGGTGGCGGTCCACGAGTTCTTCCTCGCACTCGGACTTCCGCTCTCGGAGGGCTTCGGCATGTCCGAGACGGGCGCACTCGGCATGACGAACCTTCCCGAAGAGATCCGGCTCGGCAGTGTCGGCAGGGCGATGCCCGGTACCGAGGCGCGGATCGCCGAGGACGGCGAGCTGTTGCTGCGCGGACCGCACGTCATGCGCGGCTACCGCAAGGATCCGGTGAAGACAGCGGAAGCGATCGATTCCGACGGGTGGTTGCACACCGGCGACATTGCGACCTCGGACGACGGCTGGTTCCGGATCGTCGACCGGAAGAAGGAACTGATCATCAATGCCGGGGGCAAGAACATGTCGCCGGCAAACATCGAGGGTGTGCTCAAGAGCTCCTCCCCTCTGATCGGTCAGGCCTTCTGCTACGGAGACGGACGTCCGTACAACGTGGCCCTTCTGGTGCTCGACCCTGATGCGGCGGCGGCATACGCCGACGAACACGGATTGGCCGATGCATCGCTGATCGCGGTATCGGCGGATCCAGGTGTGCTCGCGCTCGTCGCCGAGGCTGTGGAGTCGGCGAACAGCCGGCTCTCCCGCATCGAGCAGATCAAGCACTACGACGTGCTGACACAGGAATGGTTGCCCGACAGCGACGAGCTGACGCCCACGTCGAAGCTGAAGCGCCGGACAATCAATACCAAGTACGCTGACGTGATCCAGTCGCTCTACGACGAGAGCGCCCGGAGCTGACACTCGGAGCGAATCGACACGACGCGGTGGTCGGGCCGAGCGGCTCGTCCACCACGTCGCGATGAAACCTCACCAACGGTGATTGACATCACGTCTGAACAGTTTGTATGATCTCCTTGTTTGCATGGGGAAGTGGAGACATATAGGTCGCGTTCAGCCGACTGTGTCGGCGCAGGACCCTGGAGTGGTCCGATGTGATCTGCCGGATGTCCGTGCAGAGGTCGCTCAGTAGCGGTCGAACGAATAGCGAATTCCGCACGCGGAACGGCAATGCGGCGAGGCCGCTCAACCCTCATGCACAACTCATTCGATTGACGCCAACGTAACTGTGCCGCTATGGATTGCGAGCGCAGATCACATGCCACAAGGGACGGAGAACGGGGTGAGCACCAGCATGCTCGAAAAACCTGCGGTCGAGAGCCGCGGGCCTTCGGCGCGGGTGGGTGATGCAGTGATGCGAGTCGGCTCCGGTGCTCGGCGTCGTGCCCACGACAGCGTCGCCACCATCGGCCGGTCCGTGCGCCTGACACAGGAGATCGTGGCTATTGCGATCGTCGACACCCTGAGGTGGCGACTGCCGTTCGGCGAGGTCGTCGAGCAGACGTGGAAGCTGTTCAAGGTCACCGCACTGCCCGCACTCCTGATGGCCGTGCCGATCGGTGCCGAGGTCTCCGTTCAGGTCGGTGGTGTGATGGACCAGGTCGGCGCCAACTCGCTCGCAGGAGCGGCCAGCGGCCTCGGAGTGGTCGGTCAGGGCGCCCCGATGGCAGCCGGTCTGCTCATGAGCGGCGCAGCTGCCTCCGCTATCGCATCGGATCTGGGCGCTCGCGCGATCCGTGAAGAAATCGAGGCGATCCGTGTGATGGGAGTCAATCCGGTGCAGCGGCTGATCGTGCCGAGGTTCATTGCGATGCTCGCGATCGCCCCGGCGTTGTGCATCCTCATCATCACCGCGGGTGTCGCCGCCGGCCTCGTCATCTCCGCCAACATCAACAACGTTGTACCGGCGAGCTTCTGGCAGTCCTTCGGCGCGTTCGCCACCCCAATCGACCTCGCATTCTCGGTCATCAAGGTGGTGATATTCGCGGTGATCGTCGTGGTGATCGCCAGTCTGCGAGGGCTGGAGGCGAAGGGAGGACCCAAGGGTGTCGCCAACGCGGTGAACGCGTCGGTCGTACTCAGTGTCTTCTGCATTTTCATGACGAACCTACTGGTCAGTCAGGTGCAGATGATGCTCTTCCCGGCAAGGTTGGCCTGAGCGATGACAATCGGCAAGGGTGCAACCACCCGCGAAAACCTACTGACCAGGGGTGCGCGACGAGTGAGCAGGTCGCTCGAGGATCTGGTCCAGGAACTCGGTCAGATCGTCGTGTTCTGCTGGCGGACGATCGTCCTGCTGCCCAAGACGGTCAAGCACTATCGCAAGCAGACCACGAAGACGATGAACGACATGGCCTGGGGGAACGGGTCGCTTGTCGTCGACGGTGGCGTCATCAGCCTGATGCTGTTCCTTGGCATCGCGGTGGGTGCGGTGGTCGCGATTCAGGCGTTCATGGCATTCGACCTGTTGGGTTTCGGTGCTCTCACCGGAATCATCGGGTCCTTCGGGAATATCCGAGTGATCGCACCCATCATCACCGGGATCGGCTTCGCTGCTCAGGCGGGATGTCGAATGACCGCCGAAATCGGTGCAATGCGCATCTCCGATGAGATCGACGCCACCGAGGCGATGGGCCTGCGCGCGATTCCGTTCGTGGTGGGAACCCGATTGATCGGGGGGATGCTCGTTGTCCTTCCCGGATATCTGATGGCAATCGTGGTCAGTTTCATCACCGGTGGAATGATCATCAAGACCTTCCACGCTCAGCCTTCCGGGACGTACGACCACTACTTCGCGCAGTTCGTCAATGTTCCCGACCTCATCGCATCGGTCGGCAAGACGCTGGTCTTCTGTGCTGTCGTCACGATGATCCACTGCTACTACGGATATTTCGCGAGTGGTGGACCCGCAGGCGTGGGCGCGGCATCGGGTCGAGCGATTCGCGCGAGCCTCGTGGCGATCGTCGTTCTCAACTTTCTCATGACCGTGGCCATCTGGGGACTGAGCCCCGACCTTCCGTTCAGGGGTTGACAGTGTCGAGACATACCAACCAGGACTTCATTCGCGGTGACGTGCCGAGCCAGCGCCGGATGCTGACAATCGCCGGTATCGCTGCGCTGCTGGTGGGGTCGCTGGTGATCGTGCTGGCCGCCGTGATCTACCCACGCGTGACCGAGCCTGCGGGAACACGCTTTTCGCTCGTCGTTCCGTCGTTGGGGCCGGGAGTGAAAACGGGTTCGAAGATACTGTTGCGAGGCGCCGCCGTCGGAACTGTCGCCGACGTGACCGCCATGGGCGCCGGCGGAGTCGAACTCCAGATGGTCGTCGACGGAGTCGGCGCCGATGTTCTCACCGATTCCTTCGAGGTCGATTTCCGCCCGGAGAATTACTTCGGCGTGTCAGCGGTGAACCTCACCTCTCGTGAGGGTGGCGGCGCGATCCGCGAAGGACAGGTTATCCATCGCGATTCCTCTCCGGACTACACGATGTCGACGATGCTCGAGACCGGTTCGCTGGTCATCGACGGCACGCTCACCGGCGACGTGATCGACAGCCTGGACAAGGTGATGCGATACGCCAACGGACTCGCACCGTTGATCCGCGCGGGCGTCATCTTCGCAGACCAGGTCGCCAAGACCCAACAACAGCTCCCCAGTGTGCATCTGCGTCGAATCAACGCGCTGCTCGACGAGTTCCCGGCCTTCAGCAAGGAGGCTGCGACGGCGCTGTACACGATCGTCAACAGTGTCTACAACGAGGCACCGGCGGGAGATCCGGTTGTGGCGGACGCGGAACTGCTGGATGCCACCGACGAGACCCTCGGCCTGCTCGGGTCGGATCTGTTCGGCGCGGCGGGCACGCTGTTGGCCTCGCACGGCGAGGAGTTGACGCCGCTGACGCTCGTGCTGAAGGAGATCAGCGACCCGATACCCGACATGATCGGGGGTGCAGAGGCCGTCGACGATCTGTCCGAACTCATCGCCCGGCTCGACGGTGCATTCACCGGAGGGCCCGAGCACAAGACCCTTCAGTTGCAACTCATGCTCGACAGTTTCCCCGCACTGGCCGGGTCGATGGTTGCAGCGGGCCTGACGAGACCGATTACATTGGGGGAAAACTGATGTCTGGAAATTTGGCACTAGTGAAAACGGGGATCAAACTGGTGGCCGTCGGTGTCGTGGCGGCGTTCCTGTTCGTCCTGGCGATCAACGCCATGCGCAACCCGGTTGGATCGACCACCGCCGAGTACAGCGCCGACTTCACAGACGCGTCGGGTTTGCACGTCAACGGCGACGTGCGGCTCAAGGGCTTGCGGATCGGAAAGGTGACCGGCGTGGACCTGGTGCAGTCCGACAACCGGGCATCGGCCCGCGTCCGCTTCTCGATGGAGAACGGCTACGAGCTCACCGACACAACCAGACTCGCGATCAAGTACCAGAACCTGACCGGAATCCGGTATGTAGAGGTGGTCGAGCCGGACCGGCCAGGTCTCTCGGTCACTCACCTGGGCACGGAGTCCACCGACCCGTCCTACGACATCACCGCGTTGTTCAACGGACTCCAGCCTGTACTCGAGACGATGCGAACCGAAGAGATCAACGAGTTCTCGCGGAACGCCCTGCTGCTGCTCGAGGGTGACGGTCGCGGACTGTCTCCCATGCTCGAGAGTACTGCGAGGCTGGCGTCGTACGCGGAGGACAGGCAAGCCGTGATCAGCACGCTGACCGCGAACCTGTCCAGCCTGTCCGGTGTCCTCGGCGGGCGCTCGCGATACGTGATGGATTTCATGAACGCGGTCAACGTACCGATGAGCAATGCGCTCGCGGTGATCGACGAATTCCCCCGGACGGCGTCCTACGGGCCGCAGTTCCTCGAACCGATACAACGTCTGCTCGTGATGGTCGGACTCGACGACAACAACACGGTGGACGAATCGTTGAACAACGCCTTCGCATCCCTGGGCGACGCGGTGGAGTCACTGCGGTTGATGCCTGCGGCGCTGGCCGGCCTGAAGGTAGCGCAACCGCGGACGTTCGATTCCGGTTGCAGTCAGGGACAGGCGCATCTGCCGGCCGAGATCCAGGTGCTGCTCAATGGTAGTGAGGTCGTGCTGTGCAACCAATAATGTCCCGGCAACCGACGGCGATGTGGCGACGCCTACGCGCGCGTTCGGGTGCCCTCGTGGGAAGCGACTTCGGGCTGGGGCTCGTCTCGCTCGGAGTCGCCGCCCTGACCCTGGTTGCATTCGTGGTGGTCTACCTGCGACCCCCCAACCAGCGGACGGTCACCTTCGAGACCACCGACGCGTCAGCGATCACCAGTGGGCAGGACGTCCGTGTCGCGGGGATCAGCGTCGGCACGGTGTCCGAAGTATCGATCGGGCAGGATTCGGTGACGGTGCAGACCAGAATCGACCGGTCCACCTTCGTCGGTGACCAGTCTCGCGTCGAAGTAAGGATGCTCACCCCCGTCGGCGGATATGCGGTCAATCTGATCCCGCTGGGGCAGACCGAGGCGCCGGGCGGTGTGATCCCACCCGAACGGGTCACGGTGCCCTACTCGATCGGCGACGTATTGCAGAGTGCGCCGAAGGTCACCGACGAGGTCGACTCGGAGATGATCCACGCGAACCTCGAACAGGTATCCGAGGCGTTGCGGGACAACCCGTCCTCAGTGCGGGAGATCGTCGACGGGATGAACGCGATCACCGGAATCCTTGATCGCCAGCGCACTCAAGTGCACGAAATCGCCGCTCTTGCAGAGGAATACCTGCACACCTTCAACGCGAACCGAGAACTGGTCTTCGAACTGATTCGGAAGATCGACATCGTCATATCGACCTACAACAACACGAAGGTCGGCTTCAACGAGACCTACCGGATCCTCGGTGACGTGCTGTGGCGGCTGCAGCCACTGGTGGACACCTACCTGGAGAACTCGAACCCCCTCGAGCAGCAGATCAGGGACCTGCAGGGCTTGATCACCGACATGCAGGCAAACCTGGGTCCGGCCGTCGACAATCTGACCGCTCTCCGCGGCCGGCTCGCGGACTGGCTGACACCGAACGGGATGAGGGAAATGGGCGGCGGAACGATGACGCTGTCGAACGTGTGTGTTCCGCTGGCCGGACGGGAGTGCTGACGTGGCGTTGCAGAAGAAACAGATGCTGTTGCTCGGGTCGGTTCTCGTGGTCGCCGCCGTCGCCGCCGTCGCCGCTCTCGCCGTGTTCGTGCGTAGCGACGCGAGCGAGCCGTCCACTCGAATCGAAGGGCGGTCCGGGTACTGCGCGAACATGCCCGACACCATCGGCCTGTACGTCGGAAACCCGGTGACCCAGATGGGCTATCAGGTCGGCACCGTGACGGGAATCGAGTCCGGTGACGACAGCGTGCAGGTCACCTTCGAACTCGACGGCGGTCGGTACTTCCCGGCAGACGTGCAGGCGGTGACGCGCTCGAAATCGCTCCTGGCAGACCGGAGTCTCGAACTCGTCGGCAACTACGCCGCCGGGGCCACCCTCGAACCGGGGACCTGCATCACCGAGGACCGGGCACGCACCCCCAAGAACATCTCCGAGATCGCGGGATCGGCCGCAGATTTCATCGAGAAGCTGAACTCCGTCGAGGGCGACAGTGTGCAGGGCGTGATCACCGGATTCGACCAGGCGCTCACCGGTGTCGAAGGGCCCGCCCACGCGATGCTCGAGCACGCCGCTGCGGCTGCGTCGAGCCCGGATCAGCTGACCGCCGACATCGGCTCGGCGATCATGAATATGGCCCCCCTGACCGACCGTGGGCTCCAGGACTGGGACCGTATCCAGTCGATCCTCGACCAGATGCCCGCTGTCGCTGCCGCAGGTACCGACCTGTTCCCGCAGGTTGCACGATTCGACCGCGGTGTCGGCTGGGTCGTCGCGTTCATTTACGACGTACAGCGTAAGTACGGAGACGAGATATGGCCGACGATGCACGGCCCGGTCGCCGATCTCATCCGGCTCGCCTCGACGCGGGCGACCGATCTGGCGGCGCTCTACGAGACTGTGCCGTCGATCGCGGCGGCGTTGCGATATCAGCAGCAGGCCGGTGGTGGTCTCACGCTGCCCTACACCCCCCCGGATGTTCGTATCGAGGCCGGTGGAACCACCGTGTCGACGAACCTGCTGAGTCTGATCGTCGAGAGGACGGGCCTGTGATCGCCAGGACACCCGGACGTCAACGCGTCCGCCGACTGTTGGGCTGCGTCGCCGGAACTGCCGTACTGATGACAGCGACTGCGTGCTCCTTCAGCCCCAACGACCTACCCTCGGTCCGAGCAGGTGTGGACATCGACTTCGAGGTGACACTCGAGTTCGCGGGCGTGATGAATCTCCCGACCGGAGCCGACGTGGTCATGAATGGAATCCGAATCGGGGAGGTCCGGTCGCTACGCGCGACCGACGGGGGGATCGACGTCAATATCGGACTGTCCGGAGCCACGCAGGTACCCACCGACATCAATGCCATCATCCGGCAGAACACGCTGCTCGGTGACACCTACATCGCGCTGACACCGACCACCCCGGTTGGTGGGGGAAGCGGGGCATTTCTCCGCGAAGGCGACGTGATCCCCATCGACAGGACGACTTCACCACCGCAGCTCGAGGACACCATCGCCGTACTTGCGCACTTCGTGAACGGCGGCAGCATCCAGAAGGTGCAGGAGACCATGGCCGTTCTCAACGAAACAGTTTCGGAAACAGAGGATTTGAAATCTCTTGCCGGTACGGTCGCGATCGACCTCGAGGACCTCGCCAACGGGACCGCGGGCATCGACAACTTCCTGAACGGCATCGACGACACCGCGGTGTCGATCAACGACCGCTCTGCCGAATGGCAGACGGTATTCAGCCCCGGTGGGGCCGACTATTGGGACAAGGTCGCCAATCAATCTGTCGCCCACATCAGCACGCTGCTGCCGTCGCTGGGATCGATCTTCTCCGGAGGACTGTGGCTGGTGCCCATGCTCGACTCGCTCGCCGGTACCGCTCAGACTCTCCGGGGCAACCAGGACGGTGTGGTCGAGTCATCGACGCGTCTGAACAACTTCCTGCGAACCACATTGGTTCCGTTCGTGAACAACCCTTCGGTCAACGTTACGTCGGTGACGTCGGCTTCGGGCGACGAGCTCCTCGCCGATGCCGAGAACGTCCTGCGGATGCTCGGAGCCGTCCGATGATCACCAAAACCAGGGTTTCCGTGCTCGCGATGCTTGTGATCGCAGGGGTGTCCATCGTCCACATCGGCCGGGTCGGCCTGCACATCGAGGCGCTGAGCTCGACACGCACAGCCAGCATGGTCGTTCCCGACACGAACAATATCCTGACCGAATCCCGAGTCCTGTTGCGCGGAGTCGAGGTCGGGTATGTCCGTGAAATCCAACCGGTCGCGGACGGCGTGCGGATCGAATGGGACTATGCCGACTCCATCGACATTCCCGTAGACAGCGCGTTCCGTGTCGACAACCTGTCGGCTCTCGGCGAGGCGTACGTCTCTGTGACGCCGAACGGCTCCGGTGGCCCCTATCTGGAGGACGGCGCACAGATCGATCGTGCCCGAGTCACCGTGCCGACGAGCTTCAGTGAGTTGTCCGAACGGTTGACCACGCTGCTGAAGCAGGTCGATCCGGACCGGGTGGGGAACATCTTCCGTTCGCTCGACGCAGGTCTGCCCGAGCAGTTGTCCGTGGTGAACGACCTCGATCGGGCGGGTCGCCTGCTCGCGGACGAACTGGCACATCAGTCCGACAGCCTGGTCACGCTACTCAGCGCGATGCAGCCGCTGCTCGCCCGGACCGGGACCGTACCGGAGTCGCTCGCCGACACCACCCCGTTGCTGGCCGGGTTCGGTGTGAACTTCCAAGACCTGCTGAACTCCATCGTCGATGCGATGAACCTCGGCGGACCACTGCTCGACGGGACTAGGTACGGGGCGAACCCCTTCCTCGCGGGACTGCAGGAGTTCCTGGACATCACTGCTGCCGATCTCAACGTCATCGGAACGAACCTGCTGCCCGCGGCGTCGGCCGGCAGTGCGGCGATGCGCACAGTCGATGTATCCCGCCTGCTCGATCAGGCACTGGCGGCGACCAACGAACCGGGACAGATCACGCTGCACATCCCGAACGGTGTCCCGCAGCCGAGCGGTAACCCGTAACAAGGCGCCACGGGCCAGGTGACCTGACCCTCAAGCAGGAATGAATCAGTTTTCGTCGAGTGAAAGGACCGGCCACATGGACAACACCACCGGAAGCCACGAACCGGATGACGAGGCAACACCCTTGTCTGCTCCTGAACAGCAGGAAGCATCGGCCGAACCGCCGGCCGACGACCCTGATGAACACGGGCAGAATGGCAGGTCGATCCCTGTGCGTACGCTCGCCCGGTTCGGATTGGTGGGCGCCACTGTCATTGCCGCCGTCTCCACAATCGGGGTACTCGCCTGGCAGTTGCACTCGGAGTCGTCGCAGAACGCCGAGCAGGCTCAACGGTTGGAGAACAACGCGCATGTCGAGTCTCTCGCACTTGATTACGCCATCGGTGCGGCCGAGATGAGCTATGAGGACCCCGCACAGTGGCGCGAACGTCTGATCGAGGGAACGACCCCGGAGTTGGCCAATCGGCTGACTCAGGCGTCGATCTCGATGGAACAGCTCATCCTGCCGTTGCAGTGGAGTTCGAGTGCACAACCGATTGCCGCGAAGGTTTTGTCGTCATCGGACGGTCTGTACGAGGTCGTCTGCTTCGTCAATGTACTGACCAGGAACTCGCAGAGCCCCGACGGGATCGAGTCCACCGCGACGTACAAGATGACAATCGACGGTGAACAAGATTGGATGATTACCGAGATCAGCGGCATCGACTCGGCATTGGCAGGCGGATCCGACCCCGAGTAGAGAAGTGCCGTCGAATGCTGCGGTTTGTTCTGCCCGGGATCAGATCGAATTCCCGACGTCCTTCGCGACGATGTTGTCGAGCGCGCGTTCGGCGACGGCGGCGATGGTCATCGACGGATTGCATGCACCGGCGTGGCCCGGAAGCAGCGCGCCGTCGAGCACATACAGGCCGCGCTGGCCGTGTACCCGCCCGTCGAGATCGCAGACGCCACCCATGCTCGCACCGCCGAGTGGGTGCCATGTGGACGGCACAACGGCATTGGTGTCGGTGGCGACGCCGGTGTTGCCGACGATCCTGCGCACGGTGGGATCGATGTGGCCGTTCTGGATTGCGGCGTCGCCGTCCTTCGGCCAGTGCAGAATCGCGTCGTCCTGCGCGGAGTCGTAGACGAACGAACCGCGGCTGTCGCTCATGCCGTAGCCCACGAGTACGGTACTGCGGGTGTTCACGCCGATCGCCGGGATCGAGGCTTGGATCACCGTGAAGGCGGCGTTCGGATCGTCCCAATTCTTACTGCCGTAGACGACGGGGCCGCCCTGCAATGCGCCGAAGTCCTCGCGCATGTCGGACCAGAGGTAGATGCGGTCGGCGTTGCTGCCCCAATTGCGTCCGAGATCGTCTGGAAGGTCCGGGATCTGCCCCTTCTGCGATGCGCGCACCAGCAACCGGGTCGTGTTGAGGCTACCGGCCGCCAGGATGAGCGTGTCGGTGGTGAGGATCTTGTTCTCGAGGAGGTTCCCGGAGGTGTCGATCCGGTCGACGTACACGGTCCACCGGCCGTCGGGCGCTCGTTCGATGTCCCTGACCTCGTGCTGGGTCTGGACGGTCACCAGGCCAGTGGCTTCGGCCGCGGCGATGTAGGTGACATCGACGGAGTGCTTGCCGCCGTTGTTGACGCCGAGAGCGCCGGAGCCGTCCGTGTACGACGGTGTCATCTCGCCGCGCAGTTCGGCGAGGGCGTACTCCCAGTCGATCGGCATGGGAATCTTGTCGAGTGGGAGCCCCGCCTGCCTTACGCGCTCGGCGAAGATCCGCGCGGCGGCGTAGTTGGGGTGAGCGACGAGTTCGTCGGGGGCGGTCGCGAGCCCCAGCATCCGCGACACACGCGGGTAGTGGACGCGATTCATGGTGGCCCAGTCGAGTTCGTTCGGGAAGTGGGTGTTGAACACTTCCTCGCTGGGCTGCAACGACATTCCCTGGTAGACCAGCGAGCCGCCGCCGACGCCTGCGGCACACAGCGCGGTCATGTTCTGTCCGACGACCGCCTCGACCAGGCCGGTGTGCGGTTCGACCATGACGGGCCTGCCGAAGAGTTCGGGTGCGGAGCGGAACCACAGGATGCGCCCGTCGGGTGCGTCGACTCGCGGGAACGTCGTCGCGTCGGGTCCGGTGGGCCAGCGTTTTCCTCGCTCGAGGATTGTGACGGGCACTCCGGCTTCGGCCAGGCGCAGTGCGCTCACACCGCCGCCGAACCCGGAGCCGATGACAACGACTCGGTGTTCTTCGCGCGTCAGCGGAATCTTGTTCGTTCGGGCGGCGATACCGGGTGACACGGTGAGGCCGGCGGATGCATGGGCCACAGCCGATCCCGCCAGTGCGGTGCCGATCGTGGCTGCACCTGCGAGGAATGTGCGCCTGGTGATGCTCGACAAGATCAGACCCCCCCAAAGAGTGTGCTCGAGCCCGGCGGATGTTCTCTGGGCCGCGTGCAAAACTAGACAGAGTGGCCCCAAGTGTCAATGTTTAGGCATCGCGGGACTCAGCCACCTGGTGAGAAACCGACGCAATTCGTCGTCCGAGTGCATTTCCGGATCGTCGAACAGGACCACCGACAAGCCGAGGAAGAGCGCGATATCAGCGATGTCGTCGATCTGGGAAGTGATCGCCGGGTATTTGTCGACCAACGGTGCGAGCAGGTGATGAACGACCGGTTTCGCCCGGCTCACCATGCCCTCGTCGAAGAATGGATGCTCGCGGCCCGAACGGTGCAAAGCGGAGAGCACCGGGTTGCACCGCACTACAGTTCGCCCCGCAACGAGCAGTTCGACCAGGTACTCGCACGGCGAATCGGTTCCGGCCAACCGCGTGCGGATATCGTCGAACCCTCCCAGCGCAGCGCTCGCGACCGCTTGGGACACCAGATTCTCCCGACTTCCGAATATCGAGTAGACGGTCTGCCGGGAGACGCCGGCCACCTTCGCCACTCCCGCTATGGTGGCGGCATCGAACCCGTCGCGCGTGATGAGCGTGAGCGTGGCGTCGAGAATCTTCGTACGGGAGCGCATCCGTCGATTCTCCCGCACCGGGCGAACGTCAGGAGGCCGGCGTGAGTACCCGCCCCGCGCCTCGACGACGTTGTACCGATCCGATCGTCCGGCACACGAGGTAGATGACGAAGGCGATCGTGGTGATGAAACTCGACACCGGCACACCGGGTGCAAGTGCGAGCAGAATGCCGCCGACGGCGGCGACCTCGGCGAAGATCACCGACAGGATCGTCGCCGCGAGCGGCCCGCGGGTCACGCGCGCCGCTGCGGCGGCAGGCGTGATCAGCAGGGCCATGACGAGCAGCGCACCGACGATCTGCACACCGAGCGCGGCGGTGATGCCGACGAGCACCGCGAAGACCATCGAGAGTGCCCGCACCGGCACGCCGCGTGCGGCGGCGACCTCCGGGTCGGTGCTCGCGAACAGCAGCGGGCGGTACATCAGGAGCAGGGCGCCGATCACCACCACTGCGCAGCCCGCGAGCAGCGAGATGCCGGTTCCGCCGGGGGCAACGATCT
Source organism: Rhodococcus ruitaii (assembly GCF_055230935.1). Classification (NCBI taxonomy): domain Bacteria; kingdom Bacillati; phylum Actinomycetota; class Actinomycetes; order Mycobacteriales; family Nocardiaceae; genus Rhodococcus; species Rhodococcus ruitaii. The sequence goes on from NZ_JBUYWC010000019.1 coordinate 98,068, forward strand.
GGCCGGTCAACAGCGAGAATGCAGCTCCGGTACGTCCGTCGTACGCCCACAGCAGCAATACGGCGAGGCCGAGGCCGAAGGCCATGACGACGCCGATCACCGAGTCCCGTTCACGGGCGCGGGTACCGAGCAACCCGAACAGGATTGCCGCGACCACCGCGCCGACCACTGCGCCGAGCCCGACGGACACCCCGACCAGGAGCGCCGCGGCGGCGCCGGTGAGCGACAACTCGGACGTGCCGTGCACCGAGAACGCCATCTGACGGCTGATGATCAGAGGGCCGATGACGCCGGCGAGGAGGCCGAGGATGGCTCCGGAGATCAGCGCTTGCTGCACGAAGTCGTACTGCAGTAGTTCCGCTGTGGCCTGGAAATCGAACAACCGTCCCATTGCGTCCGTGAATTTGCTGCTCATGCGGGGTCCTCGGGGTGGTGATGGTGGACGCCTTCGCCGGGGCGGAGCCCGCCTGCGCTGCCGAGCGCGTCGATGGCGTCGCCGGTGCCGACGACGACGAGTCGCCCGCGCATCTCGAGCACTTCGACCTCGGTGCGGTACAGGTCGGAGAGCACCTCGGACGTCATCACCTCCGAAGGCGTACCGATGCGGAACTGGCCGTCGACGAGATACAGCACCCGATCGACGAGGGGGAGGATCGGATTGATCTCGTGCGTGACGAAAAGGACCGCGGTGTCGTGGTCCTTTCGTCGCTGGTCGATGAGCGCCGACACGAGATTCTGGTTGGCGAGGTCGAGGCTGAGCAACGGTTCGTCGCACAGCAGGACCCGCGGATCACCCACGAGTGCCTGCGCCACCCGGAGTCGTTGCTGCTCTCCGCCGGACAGGTCACCGACCAAGGCGTTCGCGTACGACTGCGCGCCGACCTGGGCGATCGCGGCGTCCACAGCGGCCTTACGGCGCGCGAAATGCCGGATTCCCGTGCCCCACAGGTGTCCGTCCACACCGAGCCCGACGAGGTCGCGGCCGCGCAGTGGGACACCCACGTCGAGGGTCTTCTGTTGGGGCACATAACCGACGTGGGGGCTGCCTGTGTGCACCGGTGCGCCCGCGATGGTGGCGGTACCGGCGCTGAGTGGCAGCTGACCGAGCAGCACTTTGAGCAGGGAGGTTTTTCCGGCGCCGTTCGGCCCGAGGACCGCGATGAACTCTCCGGGGTGCACTGCCAGGTCGAGGTGATCCCAGAGGGTGCGTTCGCCGAACGCCAATCGGGCGCCGTTCAGTTCGACCGCGTGGGGATGGTCGGGTAGGGAAGATGTCACCGGGGTCCGCGTTCTCGAGCTGTGGTCAGGGGCTGTCAGGGATTACGACGCAGAATCGAGTCCGTCGGCGAGCGACTCGGCGGTCCGGGTCTGCCACTGAATGTAATCGACTCCCTCGGGCAGGGTCTCGAAGACCTCGACGACGGGAATGCCTGAAGACTCGGCGGCGGCGCGCATCTCACGGCTCACCTTGTCCTCTGTCTGCGGGTTGTAGAGAAGGACTCCGACCTGCCTGTCGAGCAGCAGCTGTCGAGTTTCCGCGATGCTCGCGGGCGACGGGTCGGTGCCGTTCTCGATCGCGTTGGTGAAGTCGGTGGGCGTCACGTCGTCGAGACCGGCCGACAGCACGAGGTAGTGGCCGATGGTCTCGGTCTGCGCGACGGGTGCGTCGGCGTGAGTATCTGCGATCCGCGTCGTCACGTCGGAGATGCCGTGCAGACTCTCGTGGAAGGCAGCGGCATTGTCGCGGTACACCTGCGCGCCGTCGGGATCGAGCTCGGCGAGTTGCTCGGCGATCGCGTGTGCGACGGCGTCGGCGGTCGGGAGGTCGTACCAGACGTGTTCGTTGATACCGCTGTGGTCGTGACCGTCATGATCGTGAGCGCTGTGATCGTGAGTGCTGTGATCGTGTGTCTCCTCCGCAGGGTCGTCGGTCGCGGAGGTATCGGTACTCGCGCCGTGGTCGTGACCTGCGTGCAGGTCGCTGTATTCCCCCGACTCGAACAGCGCGAACGCTTCGACGGTGGGGACGTCGCCGCCGACCGAGTCGAGAATGCTGTCGACGAAGTGGTCGTACCCGCCGCCGTTGTACACGACCAGCGACGCGTCGCTGATCGCGGCGGCGTCGAGCGGGCTGGCCTCGTAGGAGTGTGGGTCGGCGGTCGGCTCGGTGATCAGCGATTCGACCTCGATCCGGTCTCCCGCGACGGCCTGGGCGATCGAGCCCCACACATTGGTCGACGCGACCACGCTCAGCTCGCCGCCCGAGCCCGAGTCGCCGGTCGTGCCGGAGCCACACGCCGCGAGGGCGGTGGCGCACGACAGAGTGGCCGCGGCGAGCGCGGCGCGGGAGGACAGGCGCACTGTTGTTCTCTCCTGAGTCAGAGGCGTCGAAGGGCGGTGAGGCAACCCTAACGCTATTGGAAACCGTTACCGTTCCACTTTAGCGGACAATTTCGTGCTTCCTGCCCAACCCGCGTGGTCGTGAGCATCGACACAGGACTACGGTCCGATCATGTCCAGGTCCCGTCAGCCGCGCCGACAGGCGACTCTGGCATCGATCGCCGCCGAGCTGAAGATCTCCCGTACCACGGTCTCGAACGCGTACAACCGGCCCGACCAACTGTCGACCGAGCTGCGCGAACGGGTCTTCGAGGTCGCCAAACGCCGTGGGTACGCCGGTCCCGATCCGATGGCTCGATCGCTGCGCACCCGCAAAGCGGGCGCAGTGGGGGTACTTCTCACCGAAGCACTGAGCTATTCGTTCCGAGACCCCGCTGCGATGAGTTTTCTCTCGGGCCTGTCGGAAGCATGCGAAGCCGCCGGGCAGGGTCTACTGCTCATTCCCGCAGGACCGGGCCGCACCGACGCCGAAGCCGCGCAGGTCGTGCATCGCTCGTCCGTCGACGGGTTCGTCGTCTATTCCGTACCGCCCGAAGATCCGTATCTTGCTGCTGTGCTCGAGCGGCACCTGCCGATCGTCGCCTGCGACCAGCCTCGCGGTATCGGGGCGGCACCCGTCGTCGGAATCGACGATCGCCGCCCGACGCGTGACCTCGCCGCCCACCTGATCGAACTCGGGCACCGCGAGTTCGGGATCGTCTGCATGCGGCTCGGTCGCGACCGCCACGACGGCGTCGTCGATCTCTCCGTACTCGAGGAGGCGGGCTTCCACGTCCAACGTGAACGCATCCTCGGGGTGCGCGACGCTCTGCGCGACGCCGGACTCGACGATTCCGCGCTCACCGTGGTGGAACGGTTCACCCATACTTCCGGCGACGGGCACTCGGCCGCCGCGCAGGCCATGAGCGTCAACCCGCGCATCACCGCGCTGATGTGCACCACCGACGTGCTGGCGCTCGGCGCACTCGCATGGGCCGATCAAGCGGGCCTCGACGTCCCGGGCCACCTGTCGATCACCGGGTTCGACGGCGTCGACGAGGCGCTCCGCGAAGGCCTGACGACGGTGAGCCAGCCCCAGAAGGACAAGGGGCGGCGCGCGGGTGAGCTGCTGCTGGCCTCACCGGCGCACTCGGGCATCCCCGAGATGGAGACCCTCGACACTCGGCTGGTGTTCGGCAAGACCTCGGGGCCCGTCGAGAGCACCGGCTGGTACGCCGAGTAGGGCTGCTCAGACGGGTTTCGCGGCGAGCAACTGCGCACACCGCAGGAGCCCGATGTGGCTGTACGCCTGCGGGTGATTGCCCAGTGACCGCTCGGCGACCGGATCGTACTCCTCGCTGAGCAGGCCGGTAGGTCCCGCCGCGGCAACGAGCTGAGCGAACAGGGCCTCCGCGTCGTTGCGTTGCCCGATGAGTAGATACGCCTCGACGAGCCATGCCGCGCACAGGTGGAAGCCGCCTTCGACGCCCGGCAGTCCGTCGTCGTGGCGATACCGATACACCGTCGAACCACTCCGCAGTTCCGTCTCGGTGGCTCGAACCGTCTCGCGGAACCGCTCGTCGGTGGGGTCGATCAGTCCGGCCAGCCCGATGAACAGGGTTGCCGCGTCGAGGTCGGTGCCGTCGTATGCGGCGGTATAGGAACGGACGTCGTCGTTCCAGCCCTTCTCGAGGACCTCTTCGGCGATCTCGTCGCGGAGTGCAGCCCAACCTGCACCGGCAGGGCGTGAGAATGCGGCCGCGAGTGCCAGGGCGCGATCGACGGTGAGCCAGCCCATCACCTTCGAGTACACGTGGTGCCGGGGGTTGTCCCGGATCTCCCAGATGCCGTGATCCGGTTCGAACCAGCGGCGGTCGACGGCCGTGACCATCGAGCAGACCAGCTCCCAGTCGCGATCGGTGAGAGCTGATGCGTGGTCGGTGCCGCACGCATCACGCCGATGCGCGATGGCGGAGATCAGACTCACGATCGGGCCGAACACGTCGAGTTGGACCTGCTGATTGGCCGCGTTCCCGACGCGCACCGGTCGTGAACCAGCGTATCCGGGAAGGGAATCGAGCACGGCCTCCGGTGGTAGCGGGCCACCCGCGAGCGTGTAGAGCGGATGCAGTCGCTCTGGCCCGGGCACCGTCTCGAGGACGTCGTGCACCCAGTCGAGGTACTTTTCGGCTTCGGTGAGGGAACCGACGTCCACGAGCGCGTGCGCCGTCAGCGCCGCATCGCGCAGCCAGCAGTACCGGTAGTCCCAGTTACGCACCCCGCCGATCTCTTCCGGTAGCGACGTGGTCGCCGCCGCGAGGATCGATCCGGTCGGTTCGTGGACGAGACCGCGCAGGGTGAGTGCCGATCGCTTGGCGAGATCCGGCTTGAGTGTAGGCAGATCGAGTTCCGCTGCCCACTGCCACCAGTGTGCTTCCGCGCGTGCACGCCGCTCCACCTCGGACTCCGGGTGTGCTTCGAGATCATCTGTTCCACAGCGTAATTCCAGGGTGACATCGCCATCGGTCGGGTCGACGACGGCGTGCGCGGTGTGGTGGACGCCCTCGCTGGTGATGTTCCATCGGACTCCCGGTGACCGCAGGACGAACGGTTCGTTGAAGCCGTGCACGCGCAGACCGTCGTCGACGGCCTCGAGGATCACCTGGCCCTGGCCGAACTCGGGACGCGGTGCGAACGTCACGACCGCCGATGCGCGGCCGGAGATCACACGCGTCAGGTCGGTGCGGCCGGCGTCGACGTCGTGCGGCAGGTAGTCGATCACCGCGAGGCTCGCCCAGCGGGTCACGACGGTCATCGTCGAGTCGACGTACCGCTGGCTCAGTGGAAGTGCTTCGCGCGTCGGGCCGATCGTGAAATGGCCGGCGGCGTCGCCGCCGAGGAGATGCGCGAAGATCGCCGCCGAATCCGGTTCCGGATGGCACAACCAGGTGATGGTGCCGTCGGGGGTGACGAGTGCCTTGGAACGCGGGCTGGCGAGCATCGTGAGTCGTTCGATCGGGGCGGCGTGCGCACCCGAGAGCCACGTACGGCGCTCCTCGAGAAGGAACGCCAGAGCGGCGATCACGTCGTCGGAGCGATCCACCCGGTACTCGGCGACGGTCTCACCTTCGCCGACCTTGATGCCCACGTCGGGTCCGCGCAGGGAGGCGAATGCCTTTTCGTCGGTGACGTCGTCGCCGAAGAACACCGCGGCGCTCGAGGCTTCCTGGTGTCGGATGATGTCGAGTGCGCTGCCCTTGTCGGTCGGGACAACGGACAGTTCGATGACGGCTTTACCTTCGGTGACCTGGATGCCGGGGCGCAACGCGAGGTCGCTGCGCACCGCCGCGACGGCATGTTCGGCATCCTCGGGCGAGGCATTGCGCACGTGCAGGGCGGCGCTGGCCGGCTTCGCCTCCACCCCGACACCGGGGAATCGGCTCGCGATGGCCTCCAGCCCCGCCACGATGCCGCGGAGTCGGCTCTTGGATTCGTCGTCGATTGCGTGGACGAATCCGACATCGAACTCGGAACCGTGGCTTCCGACCAGCTTGACCTCCACGGGCAGTCGCGACAGCGCTGCCAGATCCTTGAGCGCACGTCCGGAGATGACCGCGGCAGAGGTCGCGGGCAGTACTGCCAGGCTGCGCAGGGCACGGACAGCGTCGGCGTGCGGGTGAGCTTTGTCCGGATCGGACACGATGGGAGACAGGGTGCCGTCGTAGTCGCTCGCGACCAGCAGCCGGGGTGCGCGTGCGACCGCGGCCAGCGCCCGGCGCAGCTCGATGGGGAGATCTAGTGCGCTCACCTGTCCCAAGGTAGGCGAAAACGCCGGTGCATCCACCCGAGTGGAGGCAATCGTGACGGTGTTTCGTGTTACACCGTCGGAGTATGGGGCGAAAGAATCGTGCGGGTCGGGGAATCGCCGTGTGACTCGGCGGCACCCGGTGTGGAGTACACCGCGCGGGGAGAATCGCCGAGTAGCAGATCGACGGTCAGTTCCAGACGGCGTGCGACGTCGGTGGCCGAGGAGCGACGGGTCAGCCACGCCACGAGGTTGGAAAGCCACACATCGCTGATGACGCGCGCGATCGCGAGTTCGTCCTCGGTGGGTTCGCCTTCGTTCATCGCCCTGGCGAAGAGCCGGTCCATGAGCTTGCCCACCTGATCGACCTCGGCGGCGGCCGACGCATCGGCGAACATGAATGCCCGGGTCATCGCTTCGGTGAGCAGTGGGTCGCGCTGCATGGCCTTGGTGATCAGGCCCAGGATCAGATGCATACGTTCGAGCGGGCTGTGACCCGGCGGGATCTTCCCCCTACCCTCGATGCGGGCGAATTCACGCCCGAGTGCCGAGACCAGCAGGTGTACTTTCGACGGAAAGTACCGGTACAACGTGCCCACCGCGACATCGGCACGGTCTGCCACCGCGCGCATCTGCACCGCCTCGTAACCGCCCTTGGACGCGAGCGTCAGGGTGGCATCGAGAATCCGCTTACGCCGTTCCTTCTGGGCATTGGAACTGAGATCGTCCTCGGTGAGGGCAGTCAGGGTTCCGTTGCCATTGGAACGCGAACGAGACGGGGTGACCATAAATCGCTTTTCCTCACACCTTGACTCTGATCCGGTGTCATATTAGAACACGTTCTAGGTAATAATGTCATTTCGAAAGGTCGGAGACTCGCTGTGAGTATTGCCATGACAGAGGAACAGCGGGCCGTTCAGGCCTCTGTTCAGGCCTGGTCGCGAGCCGTGGAGCCGGTATCCAGGATACGTCGGCATCCCGACGACACCTGGCGCGAAGGCTGGATGTCGCTCGCCGAACTCGGACTGTTCGGTGTTGCAGTTCCAGAGGAGGCCGGCGGGCTCGGCGCTACCGTGGTCGACCTGGCGGTCATGCTCGAACAGGCCGCGCACGAACTCGCTCCCGGTCCTGTCGTGACCACCGCCGTCGCCGCGCTCGTGTTCGGCCGGGGCGGAGAATCGACAGCGAAGACGGCAACCCTGCTCGCGGAGGGTGCCCTACCCACTGCTGTCGCGCTCGACCCGGTGGGTGCCGAGACCACTGCCGAGGGGGTCGTGCTCACCGGTGAAGCCGGCGCGGTGATCGCGGCAGAGTCCGGTGTCGCAGTCCTCGTCGAGTTCGACACCGATCGCGACGGCCCGGAACGCTGGGGGCTGGTCGACCCCGATGCCCCGGGCATGCACCTGGACGTGCTCGACACGATCGACAAGTCGCGCTCGCTCGCACGGGTGCGCTTCGACGGCACCCTCGTTCCCGAGGATCGAGTGGTGCAGGCGCCCGCAGGATTCGTCCGCGACCTCACCGCGGCACTCTCGGTGGCCGAACTTGCCGGTGTCGCAGGCTGGGCGCTGACCACCGCCGTCGAATACGCCAAGATCCGCGAGCAGTTCGGCAAGCCGATCGGCTCGTTCCAGGCCATCAAGCACCTGTGTGCGGAAATGCTGTGCCGCACCGAGAAGATCCGCGCCCTCGCATGGGACGCCGCCGTCGCCGCGGACACCGATCCGGCCGAACTGCCCGTCGCAGCTGCTGTCGCGGCGGCTGTATCGCTGGACGCGGCCGTGAAAACTGCCGAGGACGCGATCCAGGTGCTCGGCGGAATCGGCTTCACCTGGGAGCACGACGCGCATTTCTATCTCCGGCGCGCAGTTGCTACGCGGCAGTTGCTCGGCGGTTCCACCAAATGGCGCGCACGCCTGACCGGGCTGACCCGCACAGGTGCACGCCGCCACCTCGGGATCGATCTGTCGGAACACGCCACCGACCGCGAACGTATCCGCGGTGAGGTTGCAGCGATCGCAGCGCAGCCCGAGTCCGAGCACAGAGTAGCGCTCGCCGAATCCGGTTGTCTCGCACCGCACTGGCCGGAACCGTACGGACGCGGCGCCGGCCCCGTCGAACAGCTCCTCATCCACGAAGAGCTCGCTGCCGCAGGAATCTCGCGGCCCGACCTGGTGATCGGCTGGTGGGCGGTGCCGACCATCCTCGAGCACGGAACCGCCGAGCAGATCGAACGTTTCGCGATGCCCACGCTGCGCGGTGACATCGTGTGGTGCCAGCTCTTCTCCGAGCCGGGTGCCGGATCCGACCTCGCGGCCTTGCGCACCACCGCGGAGAAGGTCGACGGCGGCTGGAAACTGCAGGGACAGAAGGTGTGGACTTCGCTCGCGCACGAGGCCGACTGGGCGATCTGCCTGGCCCGCACAGACCGGGATGTTCCGAAGCACAAGGGCATCACGTACTTCCTCGTCGACATGAAGTCTGCGGGCATCACGGTGGCGCCGCTTCGGGAGATCACCGGCGACGCGCTGTTCAACGAGGTGTTCCTCGACTCGGTGTTCGTGCCCGACGAATGCGTTGTCGGTTCTCTCGGCGGCGGCTGGAAGCTCGCACGGACCACGCTCGCCAACGAACGGGTCGCGATGGGAGGGAAATCGTCGCTCGGCCCGGCCATCGAAGAACTCCTCACGCTGGCTGCGCCCGGCGATGCGGTGGCCGACGACCGAATCGGCACCCAGATCGGGGAGGCGCTGGTCGGGTCTCTGCTGGATCTGCGCACCACCCTCGCGCAACTCGAAGGTCAGGATCCCGGCCCGGCGTCGAGTGTTCGGAAGCTGATCGGGGTGCGTCAGCGTCAGGACACTGCCGAACTCGCGATGGATCTTGCGGGTCCGGCCGGGTGGGTGGAGGGCCCCCTCACCCGTGAGTTCCTCAACCTCAGGTGCCTGACGATCGCGGGCGGTACCGAGCAGATCCTGCTCACCGTCGCAGCCGAACGCCTTCTGGGGTTGCCCAGGTAGCTGATGGGTCGGGGTGCGGCGAGTCCCGAAGGCCGGGACGAGCCCGTCGTCGGTTCCTCGAGGCATGCACGATACGAGCCGACGGCGGTTTCGCCGACACCGGAATGGTGCTACAACTAGAACACGTTCTAACTAGAAGGTGGTTACGGTGGATTTCGCACGTGACGAGACGCAGGAGGAAGTGGCCGGAGTCGCTGCCGACCTGCTGGGTCGGGGTCTGGACTCCGACGAACTGTGGTCCGCGCTCGCTGGTGCGGATCTTCTCTCCCTGGCAGTGCCCGAGAGGCTCGGCGGTTCCGGACTCGGAGTCACCGAGTCGCTCACCGTCCTCACCGAGGTCGGCCGTGCTGCGGCCTTGGTCCCGGCACTACCCACTATCGGATTCGGTGTCCTTCCCGTGCTTGCGCTCGCGACCTCCGAGCAGCAGGACGCACTGCTCAGCGAAGTTGCCGGTGGGGGAGTTCTCACTGCCGCACTCGCAGAGCCGGGTCGTCCGTTCCCTCGGCAGCCCTCCGCCACGGTCGTCGAGGTCGACGGCGGTGTCGCGGTGACCGGATCGTTCGTCGCGGTGCCCTACGCGGATCGGGCACGGAGCATCCTCGTTCCCACTGCCTCCGGTGTCGTCGCGGTGACGCCCGACGCCGACGGAGTGACCCTGCTGGAGAGTCCCAGCTCGGCGCACGCCCCTGAATTCTCCGTCCGCCTCGAGTCCGCGGTCGGCACCCTGCTCGGGGGCGGCACCGACGCGATGTCGGACATCGAGACGCTGTACGGCCTCGCGGTCGCCGCGGTTGCAGCCTACTCCGACGGATTGCTCACCGGTGCAACTGAACTCACTGCAAAGCATGTGAGCGAACGCCACCAGTTCGGCAAACCGCTGGCTGCTTTCCAGGCCGTGGCGCAGCAGATCGCCGACGTATACGTCACCTCCCGCACCTTGCACGTGGCGGCCCTGTCCGTCATCTGGCGGGTCTCCGAAGGACTCGACGCCGCAGACGATCTCGACGTGGCCGCCTACTGGATCGCCGCGGAGTTGCTCCCGGCGATGCGCGTGCTGCATCACTTGCACGGCGGCATCGGTGTCGACGAAACCTATCCGATGCACAAATATTCGTCGACGGCCAAGGATCTTGCGCGGCTGCTCGGCGGCGCTTCGTACCGACTCGACCTCGTGGGGGCCCGGTGTTCATCGAACTGACCGAAGACCAGCGCGCACTGCAGAACGAACTGCGCAGCTACTTCTCGAATCTCATCTCACCCGAAGAGGCCGCGATCATGCGGACCGAGCGGCACGGACCCACCTACCGTGAGGTGATCCGCCGCATGGGCAAGGATCGCTGGCTCGGTGTCGGGTGGCCCACCGAATTCGGCGGTCACGGCTTCGGCGACGTGGAACAGCAGATCTTCGCCAACGAGGCCGTCCGCGCCGATGTGCCGCTGCCCAGCGTCACGTTGCAGACTGTCGGCCCCACCCTGCAGGTGTACGGAACCGACGAGCAGAAGCAGAAGTTTCTGCCCGCAATCCTGGCCGGTGAAGTCCACTTCGCCATCGGTTACTCCGAGCCCGAGGCCGGCACCGACCTCGCGGCGCTGCGCACGACAGCTGTCCGCGACGGCGACGAATACGTGATCAACGGCCAGAAGATCTTCACCACCGGCGGCCACGACGCCGACTACATCTGGCTCGCCGCACGCACCGGGTCCGCCGATTCGCGACACCGGGGCATCTCCGTGTTCATCGTCGATACCAGCGACCCCGGATTCAGCTGGACGCCGATCATCACCAACGACGGCGCCCACCACATCAACGCCACGTACTACAGCGACGTCCGGGTGCCGGCGAGCATGCTCGTGGGCGAAGAGAACAAGGGCTGGCGCCTGATCACCACCCAGCTCAACCACGAGCGCGTCATGCTCGGACCGGCCGGCAAGGTCGCGGGAATCTACGAGCACCTCATCGACTGGGTGCGCGAACACAAGCTCACCGACGAACCCGACGTGCGCCGCGCACTCGGCGAGATCCACGCGACGTATCGGCTCAACGAACTGCTCAACTGGCAGGTCGCCTCGAGCGACAGCGATGCCGTCGACATCGCCGATGCGTCGGTAACCAAGGTTTTCGCCACCGAACGGATCCAGCGGGTCGGCATGCTCGCTGAGGAGATCGTCGGACGTCACGGCGACCCCGCCGACCCCGACACCGCCGCGCTGCTCAGCTGGCTGGACATGCAGGCCAAGCGCAACGTCGTCATCACCTTCGGCGGTGGTGTCAACGAGGTGATGCGGGAACTGATCGCAACGGCAGGTCTCGGAATGCCCCGGGTGCCGCGATGACGGAGACTGCGATGACGAACACAGGCACCATGGGTACCCCTGACGAGATCCTCGCCGCCGCAGACGGCGTCCGCGCCGACGGGCCGTCCGCTCCGCGCGAGGGACGCGACCCGGTGAATCTGCCGATGATCCGCAACTGGGTCGAGGCGATCGGCGACGACAACCCCGTATACACCGACGAAGCCGCGGCCATCGCCGCCGGTCACGGCGGTCTCGTCGCACCTCCCGCGATGGCGCAAGTGTGGACGATGCGTGGCCTCGGTGCCGAACGCGAGAAGGACGATCCGCTCGGCCGGATGACGAGCATCCTCGACGAGGCCGGCTACACCTCGGTGGTCGCGACCAACTGCGACCAGATTTATCACCGCTACCTTCGCCCCGGCGAAGAGGTGACGATCGAGTCCACCCTCGAGGACGTCGTGGGCCCCAAGAAGACGGGACTCGGGGAGGGCTGGTTCTTCACCACCCGCAACATCTGGAAGGTCGGCGACGAACCGGTCGCCGAGATGATCTTCCGCATACTGAAGTTCGCGCCCCCCTCGGCCGACAGGGGTAAGTCGGATTCCGCTGCGGGGCAACCGGTGCCGGAGGATCTCGACCCCACGCGGATGCTCCGTCCGTCCGTGTCGCACGATACGAAGTTCTTCTGGGACGGTGTCGCCGCGCACCAATTGCGGATCCAGCGTCGCCCCGGCGGCTCGCTGCAGCATCCGCCGGTCCCCGCGCTGTGGCTCGACAAGGGCGAGACCACCGACTACGTCGTCTCGAGTGGTCGCGGTACCGTCTTCAGTTTCGTGGTGCACCACGCGCCGAAGGCCCCGGGGCGACAGTTGCCGTTCGTAGTTGCCCTCGTCGAACTCGACGAAGGTGGAATCCGCATGCTCGGCGAGCTTCGCGGTGTCTCCCCAGGGGACGTGAAGATCGGAATGCCAGTCGAGGCAACCTATCTCGATTTCCCCGGCGACGATGAGACGGGCGGGAGCCCCTGGACTCTCTACGCTTGGCAGCCCCGTGAGGAGGACGCATGAGTACATCTGCGACGACGGTGGGGGCCACACTCCCGCCGCTGTCCGTCCACGGAGACCCGACCTTCGTTGTGTCGACAGCGTTGGCCACCAGGGATTTCCAGGATGTCCACCACGATCGCGACCTCGCACAGCAGCGTGGCTCGAAGGACATCTTCGTCAACATCCTCACCGACACCGGACTCGTGCAGCGGTACCTGACCGACTGGGCCGGGCCCCGTGCCGTCGTCAAATCCATCTCACTGCGCCTCGGGGTCCCGTGGTACGCGTACGACACCCTCACGCTGAATGGCACCGTGGCAGACATCGGTGACGACGGTGTTGTCACCGTCGACATCGTCGGCAGCAACTCGCTCGGGAACCATATCGTCGCGAAAGCCACGTTCCATGCGGGCGAGGGCGTATCCGAAGGAGGAGCCGCATGAGCGGGCTGTCGCGTAAGGCTGCCATCGCCGGAATCGGCGCGACCGATTTCTCGAAGGAGTCCGGGCGCAGTGAACTGCGCCTCGCTGCCGAAGCGGTGACCGATGCCCTCGACGATGCCGGATTGACGCCGGCGGACGTCGACGGACTCGTTTCCTTCACGATGGACACCAACACCGAAGTTGCGGTGGCACGGGCGGTCGGCATCCCGAGTCTGACGTTCTTCTCTCGCATCCACTACGGCGGTGGGGCCGCGGCGGCCACGGTGCAGCAGGCCGCGATGGCCGTCGCGACCGGAGTCGCCGACGTGGTCGTTGCCTACCGCGCGTTCAACGAACGCTCCGGTGCACGCTTCGGGCAGGTCAACGGTGCCCTTGCGACCCAGGTGAATTCCTCGGGTACCGACAACGCGTTCTCCTACCCGCACGGCCTGAGTACTCCGGCCTCGTTCGTCGCGATGACCGCGCAGCGCTATATGCACGTCACTGGTGCTACCAGCGCCGATTTCGGTGCTGTCGCGGTCGCCGACCGCAAACATGCGGCGACGAACCCGAAGGCGTTCTTCCACGGCAAGCCGATCACCCTCGAAGACCACCAGAACTCACGCTGGATTGCGGAGCCGCTACATCTCCTGGATTGCTGCCAGGAATCCGATGGTGGTGTGGCGCTGGTGATCACGACACCCGAGCGCGCCAAGGACCTGAAGCAGGCACCGGCGGTCATCACGGCGGCGGCACAGGGCAGTGGCCCGGATCAATACATCATGACGAGCTACTACCGGGACGGTTTGGCGGGGCTGCCCGAGATGGGCATCGTCGGCAACCAGTTGTGGGACCAGTCGGGACTGACCCCGCAAGATGTGCAGACCGCGGTGCTCTACGACCACTTCACCCCGTATGTGCTGATGCAGCTCGAAGAGCTGGGATTCTGCAAGCCCGGCGAAGCGAAGGACTTCATCGCCGACGGCGGAATCGAACTCGGTGGGCATCTGCCGCTCAACACCCACGGGGGCCAGCTCGGCGAGGCCTACATCCACGGCATGAACGGCATCGCCGAGGGTGTCCGCCAGATTCGTGGCACCTCTGTCAACCAGGTGGATGTCGTCGAGAATGTGCTCGTCACGGCGGGCACCGGTGTCCCCACATCCGGGCTGGTGCTGTCCCGGTCCTGACCGGTCCTCTCCCGGTCGACGGGAGAATCCGGGCGTGCCGTGTGACGGTGGTGTAAACCGGGTACGGGTAGCCGCGGAATCGAGAAGGGAACGGCATGGGTAATTTCGAAGGCGGTAATTTCGAAGGCAAGGTCGCGTTCGTCACGGGTGCCGCGCGCGGTCAGGGACGTGCGCATGCGGTCGCGTTTGCCGAGGCAGGCGCGAATTTGGTGCTCTGCGACCGGTGCGAGGACACTCCTGTCGTCCGGTATCCGCTCGCGACGGAGGAGGACCTGGCCGAGACGGTACGGCTCGTCGAGGCAGCCGGAGCGAAGGTCGTCTCGGACAAGATCGACACCGCCGATCGCGCAGCGATGGACCGGCTCGTCGCTCGCGCACACGAGGAGTTCGGCCGCATCGACATCGCGGTCGCCAACGCCGGGGTGTCGACGGCCGCGCCCGTCCAATCGATGCCCCAGGCAATGTGGGACGAGACGATCTCGTCGAACCTGACGGGTGTGTTCAACACTATCGCGTCGGTTGCACCGGGCATGATCGAGCGCGGATACGGGCGGATCGTGACGATCTCATCGATGCTCGGCCGTGCCGGGAACACCAACATGGTGGCCTACGGTGCATCGAAGTGGGGTGTGATCGGCCTGACCAAGAGTGCCGCCCTGGATCTCGCACAGAACGGGATCACCGTCAACGCCATCGCCCCCGGAAACATCTCCACCCCCATGATCCACAACGACGCGCTCTACGGAATGCTCCGACCTGATCTGGAGAACCCCACCGCAGACGATGTCGCCCCGGTTTTCACGTCGCTGCACGCGCAGCCGGTGCCCTGGCTCGAGCCCGCCGAGGTCACCCGTGCGGTGTTGTTCTTCTGCGACGAGGCTGCCGCGCACATCAGTGGAACCGTCCTGCCGATCGACGCGGGGAACGCCGCGCGCGTCACCGGCTAGCAACGTCGGGACCGGATCTGCTCGGCGGGTCGGTGCCGACGGCATGCGTCGGTAGCCGACCCGTTCCGAACAGCGCAGCGACCGAGAGCAGGGCAGTCACCCCGAAGGCCACCTGCAGGGCCTCGAGCCGCGCACCGCTGTTGACGGCGACGACGGCGTCGCGCGTCTGTTCGTCCATACCCGCCGCGACCAGGGCGCCGTCGAGTTCGGTATTCGACAGGAACGGCACGCCCTGTGCGATCTGAGTGCCGGCCTGCTGCTGGACGGCCGCCGGGATTTCGGGGTTGTCCTCGATCCCCGCGGCCACCGAGGTGGAGAGGGTGGCGATGAGGATCGACCCGATCAATGCCGTACCGAGCGACGCGCCGAGGTTGGTGGCGGTGTTCTGCACGCCACCGACCTCCGCGCTCTGCGACTCCGGCACCGCCGACACCGTGATCGCTCCCAACTGCGACGACAATGCGCCGAGCCCAAGCCCCAGGAACAGCATCGGGATCGCCACGACGGCAGCGGTGGCGCCAGGATCCATACCCGCGGTGAGGATGACGATCCCGATGATCATCGATGCGAGCCCCAAGCGCACCACTCGTCGGGGATTCGCGTACGGCCAGAGCTTGGGGATACCTGCCGCGGCGAGCACGAGGGCGAGTGAGAGCGGGAGGATCCGCACCCCGGTCTCGAGTGCACTCAGCTCCAGCACCACGGACAGGAACAGCGGCACCGAGAAGAACACCCCGGCCTGAACTGCGAACTGGGCGAAGAACATCGTCAGCCCTCCGGTGAGCTGACGGTTCTCGAACAATGCCGGATCGATGAGTGGATCGCGGCTCTTCGCGACCAGCGTGTGTTGCCGTCGCATGAACGCGTAGAGGATCAGCGACCCTCCGAGGATCAGCCAGATCACGGGGGACACACCGATGATCTCCGGGCCGGCGGGCGCGGCGATCACCCAACCCCATTCGCTCGACCGCAGCACGCCGTACACGACCATCGCCAGCCCCATCACGGACATGACCGCGCTGGGCACGTCGATCGACACCGGCGACGCTGGAACATCCTTCACCTGCCGCAACACGAGCAGGATCAGCGCCACCACGACGACCTCACCGAAGAACACATACCGCCACGATGCGAATGTCGTCACCGCCCCACCGAGGAGCGGGCCGACCGCGACCGCCATGGCACCGGCTGCCGCAACGAGGCCGTATGCCGCTGCGCGCCGCTCGGGCGGAAAGTTGGCTGCGACGAGTGACACGATGGCCGGCATGATCAGCGCTGCGCCGATCCCTTCGAGGAGCGACCACCCGATCAGCAGGACCACCAGGTTCGGGGCGAGGCCGGTGACAAGCGATCCGACCGCGTAGATCACGAGACCGACGGCGAAGACCCGGCGTCGTCCGAGCGCGGTACCGATCTTGCCGCCCGTGATCATCAGAGAGGCCATCACCAGCGTGTACAGGGTGATGGCAGTCTGAATTCCGGTGATCGTCGTGCCGAGATCCTGCGCGACTGTCGCCATCGACACGTTCATCACCGAACTGTCGAGCGTCATCAGGAATTGTCCCGATGCCAGCACCGCCAGGACGAGCGTGGAGCCCGATCGCACTTCCGGACCTGATCTACGACTATTGCCCATTGTCGAACCGGCTTCCGATTCCAGAAGTGACCCGCGCAGTAGAAGACAAAAATACAGCAGAACCGGACCTCGATGGCGAGACCCGCAAAATCGGTCGCAGCGTGTCGGTGCCTCGGTGCACACTGGGCGAGCAACCCACGTCCAGGAGAGAACTCATGGCTGATGCCATTGTTGTCGAAGGATTGATCAAACGGTTCGGGGGTCTCACCGCGCTCGACGGTATCGACCTCCGTGTCCCCGAGGGCACGGTCACGGCGTTGCTCGGCCCCAACGGCGCCGGGAAGACCACGGCGGTTCGTGTGCTGACGACGCTGCTCGTCCCCGACGGTGGCCGCGCCGAGGTCGCCGGTTTCGATGTCGTCGCCGACTCCGCAGCGCTGCGTGCACAGATCGGTGCCTCTGGCCAGTACGCCGCGGTCGACGAATATCTCACCGGGTACGAGAACCTCGACATGGTCGGGCGCCTCTATCATCTCGGTGCCCAACGGAGCCGGGAGCGGGCACGCGAGCTGCTCGACCAGTTCGACCTCGTCGATGCAGGCGACCGTCCCGTGAAGACCTACTCGGGTGGTATGCGGCGCCGGCTCGACCTCGCCGGTGCACTGGTCGCCGAGCCTCCCGTGCTGTTCCTCGACGAGCCCACCACCGGCCTCGATCCCCGCGCCCGACTCGGCCTGTGGGACATCATCGAGAAGCTTGTCGAACGCGGCACCACTTTGCTGCTCACCACGCAGTACATGGACGAGGCGGAACGGCTCGCCGACCGGATCGTCGTGATCGATCGGGGCACCATCATCGCCCGCGGTACCGCCGACGAACTCAAGTCGCTCGTCGGGGGTGAACGCATCGAGCTCCTCGTTCCCGACGCCGGGCAGGTCGAGACGGCGCGTTCCGCGCTCGCCGAACTCGCGGCCGGCGACATCCGGATCGAATCCGGTCGGGTGATCGTGCCCGCCACTGGCGGAACCGAACTGCTCGTAGCGGCACTGGGACGGGTTGCGGAGGTCGGTGTCCGGGTCACCGACGTCACGCTGCGCCGGCCCACCCTCGACGATGTATTTCTCACCCTGACGGGCCACGAGGCAGAAGAGAAGCTCGAGGAGCCGGCGTCGTGAATACATTGCTGATGACCGCCTCCGACGGTCTGACCATCGCCAAACGCAACATCATCAAGATCAAGCGCGTTCCGGACCTGATCGTCTTCACGACGCTGTCGCCGATCATGTTCGTGCTGTTGTTCGCGTACGTGTTCGGCAGTGCGATCCAGATCCCCGGCACGTCGTACCGGGAGTTCCTCATCGCGGGCGTGTTCACCCAGACCGTGATCTTCGGTGCTACGTGGACGGGCCTCGGCATGGTCGAAGACCTGCAGAAGGGCATCATCGACCGATTCCGGACCCTGCCGATGGCGCCGTCTGCGGTGCTGATCGGCCGCACCTCCACCGATGTGCTCATCAACATCGTGAGCTTGGTGGTCATGTCGCTGACCGGCCTGGTGGTCGGCTGGCGCATCAATTCGTCGCCGCTCGAGGCGCTTGCCGGCTATGCCTTGCTGTTGCTGTTTGCGTATGCCCTGTCGTGGTTGATGGCGGTGGTGGGCATGTGGATCCGTACCCCCGAGGTGTTCAACAACGCGAGCTTCATGGTGATCTTCCCGCTGTCGTTCATCGCCAACACGTTCGTCGATACGTCGCAGATGCCGCCCGTGCTGCGCACGTTCGCGGAATGGAACCCGGTGTCGGCGGTCACCCAGGCCGTCCGCGAGTTGTTCGGCAACACCAATCCGATGATGCCGGTGCCCGACGTGTGGCCACTGCAGAACCCCATCATTGCGTCACTGTTGTGGACCGCGCTGATGCTGGTCGTGTTCGTGCCGTTCGCGATCCGTCGTTACAAGAAGGCAGTGAGCCGATAGAAGACGTGAGCCGCTGACGTCTTCTATCGAGTGGGAGCGCCGTGTATCAGCTCATTGCCCGCGCTGTGCGGCCCATCCGTTGATTGCGGTCGCGAACTCGGTGGACGCAGGCAGCAGGGCCGGGCCGTCGGCGATCCCGGCGGGAAGTGGGCCGAGTTCTTCGAGGGTGTGGTTGGCTGTGGTGAAATGACCGAACTGCAGATCGGTGTGCTCGAGCGAGGCCCGGAGCGGCTCGATCTGATCGCAGCTGATGTTGAGGTCTTTGTCTGAGCAGGTCAGAAGGACCGGTGTGCCGTCCGGGAGCGATGCGGCGAGGTCCGGAGGATAGAGTGCGTCGGCCTCGGCCAGGAAGGTCGCGTTGTACGAGTTGAACCCGAACTGCTCCATGATCGGGCTCAGACCCTCCGGAACGGTACCGGTGGTGCGAAGTGAATCGATGGTGCGGGGGATGTCGTTGCGCAGTGCGTCGGCGTCGGTTTCGTCGAGCTGCCCCGAGTTCGCCAACGATTCGAGCTGGACTCGCAGCAGGTCGAGGTAGCGCATCGACAGTGGTGCGAGCAGTCCGTAGCCGTCGCCGACGCCACGCTCGGCGAGCGCCAGCGTGGTCAGACCACCTTCGCTGTGACCGAGCACGAGAATGTCGTCGACGCCGAATCCGGTGCGTTCCGAAAGCAGTTCGGTAGCGGCCTGGGCATGGTCGACCTGGTCGGTGAACCCGTAGACCTTGCCGGTCTCGGGCGCATACGAGCCGAGGCCGGTGGCGCCCGCACCGATCTTGTCGAAGCGCAGGCTTGCGATGCCTTGGGCGGCGAGAGAGTCGGAGACACGAAGCAGGGTGTCGGCCACCATCATCGGTGCCTGATTGCCGTTGCGATCGGTGACTCCGCTCCCTGGCAGCAGTAGGGCAGCGCCCTTGACATCACCGTCGGGGCTGCGCAGGCTTCCGTGGAAGGTGGTGCCGGATGCGTCGAACGTGACCTCGGTGTCGGAACCGGCCGGTGCGATGACGGATCCGGTGTCGGGCAGCGCCGATGCGGTACTTGCGAATGTCACACCGCCCGCCACCACGAGCAAGGGAATCGTTGCCGCACTGATTGCTCTTCGAAGGCCTCGCATAGTTGCGAACCCTAACAAACCTTGCGAACCTGCACCATTTCCGAGCGAATGTATCATTCGTCTCGATTGACAGAACGAGGGATACATTCGCTCGGAAGCGGTCGGATCAGGTCGGGTCAGGGGAGTAGACGGTCCATGAAGGTGTTGCTGTACACCCGGTGCGGGTCGAGCCGGTTGTACACGGCCCGAGCGGAGTCCCAATTCTCGTCTGCCGGAACACCTTCACGGTAGGTGTCAGGAAGAGTGCTGTCGAGGATCCGGTCGTCGGTGTACGGCAGATCCGGCCCGAATGCCCAGCCTTTCGACCATTCGGGGCGGAATGTGGAATCACCGCCGTTGTAGCGCTGGAGCATCCACTGTTCCATCTCGCGATAGAACGCGAACATGCCGGGCGTGCCCGGAACGCCGAGCACATTCAGCCAGATCGCGGTATCCCATTCGGGGCGATCCGGGCGTGGACGTGTCGACGCGATGGTCGGAGCGCCTGCCGATGGTACCCGCACATCGGATGTCTGGTCGAGGCCGCAGCACCGAATCTCGACCGGCCCGTTCAGCGGATACTGGTCGAGCGAACGGTAGTGTTCGATGCGTTCGTTGAACCACTCTGCGAAGTCGTGGATGACGTTGGCGATATTGTCGCGACTGGTGATAACCGCGCCGCCACCCTCGGTGAGGCGCAGCGTGGTCTCCTTGATGTAGAACTGCAGGTCCTTGGACCAGCCCCAGAGATCCGACGATGCGGTCGCGGCGAGCCCTGCGACAGTCACGCCGTAGTACGTTTCACCGAACAACGGTGCAACACCGGGGTTTCCCGCGGTCATCTGCCCGACCAGGTCGGTGATGGGCTCCGGGAGATTGTCGGAGAACGGATAGTTGTACGGACCCGTGACCTCCCGCGATTCCGCCGGCTTCTCTGGCGCGAGTGACCACACTTTCATCCACGGCTTCTCCGTGAACGGGTACCAGATTGCCTCTGCACGGCCTGCGCTGCGGACGAACGACTCGAAGGTGCGTCCCTCGGTGCCGGCCGGGGAGAACAGTTCGCGCCAGTCGATGTCGGTGTAACTCTGGCAGCGCATGCGGTAGTCGGGGCCGACTTGGAGCGTGACCGAGGTCAGGAAGGTTCTTCCCAAGTGCGCCAGCAACGCCGTGATGTCGGGATCTGCGCGGGTGAAGGTGCGCAGGGCATACTTGTTGCCGTCCCAGACAACCGCAGTGAGTTCGGTGACGAGATTGCTCAGTGATCCGAATGTGTGTCCAGGGGAGTTGCTTTCACCGTCGGCGGGAAGCGCAGCTCCGTGTGCGTTGACTGCGAGCGAACCCGCGATCGACAAGACGCCGGGCGCGGGCAGGTTCGCGAATCCGAGGCCGTGTGCGTGTGCTGCAGTGGTGATCGCGTCGAGTGTCGCGCCGGGCCCGGCCGTGACGGTGGCGGGATCGCCGCCTGGATCGACGCTCACCGAGTTCAGGTGGAGCATGGTGTCGGCGAGGATCACGCGGTCGACGGGTGCGCCGTTCACGATGGTCAACGGCGTCCAGCCGTGCATCGCGCCGCGTGGCCGGATGGTGTAGCCGTTCTCATGTGCCCAGTTGGTCAGCCGCACCACGTCGTCCGCGTTGTTCGGTGCGCAGGTCCAGATGGAGTCCAGCATGATCTCCTTGGACCAGTTCTGGTACGCCTGCTGGTACAAATCGATCCCCTCGGGGAACGACGGTGGCGCGGGAAGCGTCGCGTCGGACGACCCTGCCGGAAACGCGTGAACGGGTGTCCAGCTGCCGACTGCGGTCACGGCAAGTGCACCGGCGCCGGCAGCGAAGAAGCCGCGCCGGGAAAGGCGCGGTGCGGAGTCTCGAATTGTCATTGTTTTTTTGAGTAGCTTTCCGGGAAGGGGGGCCTCACGCGACGGTGAGGACCACATCGGCCAGGGCTGGTGCAAGATCTCGGTCTGCGACGGTGACAGTGGCGACGAGCCGGTTCTCGCTCTTCCACACGCGCACGCGCAAGGTCTCACCCGGGAATACGACGCCGGCGAACTTGGCGCGGAACCCGGCGACACGCGTCGCATCGGAATCGAGGAGATGGTCGGTGATCGACTTGCACACCGTGCCGTAGGTGCACAGGCCGTGGAGGATCGGCGCCGGGAATCCCGCAGCCTGCGCGAAATCCGGATCCGAGTGGAGCGGGTTGCGGTCGCCGCACAAGCGGTACAGCAACGCCTGCTGCGGCAGGGTCGGGACGTCGAACTCGGCGTCCGGGGCGCGGTCGGGGAGCGCGACCGATTCCGACGGTCCACGCTCGCCGCCGAAACCTCCTTCATCACGGGCGAAGATCGACGACCGCGCAGTCCACAGAGGATTTCCGTCGAGATCCTCGGTGACGGATTCCTGCACGATGACCGCGGCCTTGCCCTTGTCCCATACTTCGGCGATACGCGTGGTGGTGCGGCCCTTACCGGATGCCGGGATCGGCGCGTGGACCCGGACCTCCTGGCTGCCGTGCACGACCTTCGCCAGATCGATCTCGACACCGGGGAAGGAGACCTTCGGTGGTTCCGTGGTGTGGAATGTGGCGGCCACCGTTGCGAACGTGGGTAGCACCTGGGGATCACCGTCGCGCAGGTAGCGCAGCTCGCCGGCGTCGGTCGGGCGGGCGCCTGCGCCGAGACCGAGATTGTAGAGCTGTACGTCGCTGCTGGTCCACGAGAATTCCTGGACGGGGAGGGCTGCGCCGATGGCGACAGAGGGATCGATGGGCACGAGGGTCCTTTCTTCACTACCTATGTCTTCGATGCCTGTGCTGCCGCGTCCGCGGCGGTGGGGCGCAGATTAGGTGCGATCGGCGGTATCCGCGACGGCGTCTTCCGCTGAACGGACATCGTCCTTGCGGAGAATGTCTAGCACCGCCACATATCCGAACGTCATTGCGGGTCCGATCGTTGCGCCCGGGCCCGCGTACGTGTGACCCATGACGGGGGCACTCACGTTGCCGGTCGCATAGAGGCCGTCGATGACGCTGCCGTCTTCCTTGAGCACCCGCGCGTCGACATCGGTGACGAGCCCGCCCTTGGTGCCGAGATCGCCCGGCACCACCTTGATCGCGTAGTACGGCGCCTTGCCGATCGCAGCGAGACTGGGATTCGGCTTGTTGCGGGGGTCTCCGTAGTAGTGGTCGTACTTCGATTCGCCGCGAGCGAAGTCCTCGTCTTTTCCGGTCCGGGCGAAACCGTTGAACCGTTCGACTGTGTCGGTGAGGCCGGACGCGGGGACGCCGATCTTTTCGGCGAGTTCGTTGATCGTGTCGGCCTTGACGATCACCCCGGCCTTGAACCAGCGCTTCGGGAACGGCTGGCCGGGAGTGATTCCCGCAAAGGTGTACCGGTTGCGGTAGCGCTGGTCGAGCACCAGCCATGCGGGGATGTTCTCGCCCGGACCGTCGCCACGGCCGTGCTTGCCGCCGTACATGGCGTGCGTGGCTTCGACGTATGGCGCGGATTCGTTGACGAATCGCTTTCCGGCGCTGTTGACCATGATGCAGCCGGGCAGGCTGCGCTCTGACAACGCGAACCACGGACCACCCGTGAGCGGGAACGACGGCCCCCACCAGGCATCGTCCATGAGATCGACGGCGCCCCCGACTGCCTGCCCGGCGCGGATACCGTCGCCGGTGTTGGCCTTCGCGCCCACGGTCCAGTCGGTGCCGATCGGTTCACGCTGGTACTGCGTGCGCATTTCCGCGTTGTGTTCGAATCCGCCGGTAGCAAGGATGACGCCCTTGCGTGCGCGGATGGTGCGTTCCTCACCCCTGGATTCGACGCGCACTCCACGTACGACTCCGTCCTCGACGACGAGATCGGTCAGGGCGGTGTCGAGCAACAGAGGGACACCCGCGTCTCGCAGGCCGATGCGCAGTCCGGCCATGAGTGCCTGACCGCGGACCAGCAGATTCTTCCTGGTGATCTTCGCCCACAGGAATCGTGCGCCGACTTTCGCTGCACGCAGCGGTCCCCGCGGGTTGCGCATCAGCAGGTTGAGCCACTTGTAGTCGGCTTGAGTGATGACGAAGTTCGACGGTGCCTTGACGTAGTCGGGTTCGAGGAATTTCAGGTCGTCACCGAGGCGATTTCCGTCGAACGGCCTCGGTTCCACCGATCGCCCGCCGGCCCGTCCGCCGGGAGCTTCGGGGTAGTAGTCGGAATAGCCGGGCACCCACGTGAGATCGAGTGCGCTGTGTTTCTGGATGTACGACAGCATTTCGGGTCCGCGGTCGATGTAGGTGTCTATCCGTTCGGCCGGAACGACGTCGCCGATGATGCTGTGGAGATAAGTGCGAGCTGCTTCCGGGGTGTCCTCGACGCCCGCGGCCTTCAGGGCGTCGTTGTTGGGGATCCACACGCCGCCCCCGGAGCGTGCGCTCGAGCCGCCGTAGTGGGGTGCCTTTTCGATCAGGACGACGCTTGCGCCCTGGCGGGCAGCGGTGATCGCGGCCGTCATGCCGCCGGCGCCGCTGCCGACGACGACGATGTCGTACTCCTGCTCACTCATGTAGAACACGTTATAGAACTAGGGGGTGTCGAGTCCATCCTTCCGGGTGAAATAGAACGTACGCTGAGAAATCACACCGGGAACCTCGTTCGAGAACGCGTTACAGTCGGGGTCGAGGATCGCTGGCGGACCAGGCACGGAACCGTACCGACGGGATGGAGCACGATGTCGGCAGTAACCGGCACGTCTCCCTTCGGAGAGAGGAATTCGTAATTCCGGACGAGTACTGCCAGCGCGATCACGCCCTCGAGCATCGCGAACCGTTGACCGATACAACCTCTCGGGCCGTGGCCGAAGGGAACCCACGCGAAACGGGGTCGTTCGCTCTCCCGTCCGGGTGCGAACCGGTCCGGATCGAACCGGAACGGATCGGGCCACAGATCGGCGCGGTGGTGGATCACCCAGATGGCAACGTTGACGTCCGCCCCGGCCGGGATGCGGAATCCGCATACGTCACTGGCCTCGATGCTCCTCCGCGTGAGAAAGGGCGCCGGCGGGTACAAGCGCGTGGCTTCCTCGAACACCATCGTGGTGTATGTCAGAGCACTGTAGGTCAGGGTGTGGGCTTCGGCAGCGGATGCGTCGTCGGTGTCAAGAACCGATTCGGCCTCCTCTCGGACGCGTTGCTGCACTTCAGGTGCGTGTCCGAGCAGATGCAGTGCGAATGTGAGAGCGGTGGCGGTGGTTTCGTGCCCGGCGAGAAGGAAGAGCTTGATCTGGTCCCGGATCTCGTCGATCGACAATCGGTCGTTGCCATCGCGGGCAGAGATCAGTCGGCCCACGAGATCGGTGCCGGGATCGGAAAGTGACCGACGATGCTCGATGAGTTCGTCGCACACCTGACGGATCTGCCTCCCCGCACGTGCGGTGCGGCGGTTCGCTGGGGTCGGCCATGTCAGCGGAATCTTGACGGGCGCCAGCCCGCGTCGGAGATAAGCGCTGCCGAGCACGGGAAACGCGGTGCGCAGGACCCGCGTCATCTGCGGTGATTGCTCGCCGAACAGGATTTTCGATGCGACACCGAGTGTCAGCTCGCCCATCCAGGCGCGCAGATCGAGCAGTTCGCCTTCGGCGCCGGGTGATGTGCCCGCGATGCGTTCCACCTCCGTTCGCATCGCCTGGGAATAGCCGTCCACGTTCTTCGGGGTGAACAGCGGCTGGATCATCCGCCGCTGACGGAGCCACGTCTCGTCCTGGCTCGTGAGCAGGGCGTCACCGAATACATCGCGTATCGCCTGGTAGAAGACCGAGTCCTTCCGGAAGTTGCGGTTGTTCGGTGCGGACAGCAGAAGCCCGATCCCGTCGGGATGGTTGATGGTGAAGAACTCGTGGCGGAGTCCTGGGGGCCCGATGACGCCGCGAACCACGTCGCCACACTCCTCGTACGCGCGCATCCCAAAGTCGAGCGGATTGCTCAGGATGTCGCGGGTCGAGCCCAGCAGCCAGGAGCCGGAGACGGTCGGTGGGGTGGGTGACGCACCGGCGGTGACGGTCATGATGCCTCCTAGGATTCGATGCCGACTGTGGGTCGGCGTCGAGCTGGTGGAGGTCCAGTATCGGTCGTGCGGATCAGGAGGAAGCGAGTAGTGCCCTACTCGAATCGTGAGAAATCGATCGCCACGACGGCCTAGAATTCGTCTGTGCCCGGCGTATGGCCGTTGACCGGCCGGGACGAGGAACTCCGGATCGTCCGAGAGGTGCTCGATCGGCCTCCCCCGACGGGGATCGTCATCGCAGCGCCATCGGGCGTCGGTAAGACACGTCTCGCGCGGGAAGTCCTCGCCCGCGAGCCCGCGCGGCGCGTGTACTGGACTGCCGCTACCGAATCGTCGCAGAACATACCGCTTTCGGCGTTCGCCGATGTGGCGGGAAGCGCCGGGTCGGGCCCCCTCGGGCGGGTAAGGGGGGTCTTCGATGCACTTGCAGGAACAGAAGCCGACGCCGTGCTCGTCGGCATCGACGATGCTCATCTGCTCGACGACTCCTCCGCGTTCGTTGTCCATCAGCTGGCCCTCCGGCACCGGGTCGCGGTTGTCCTCACCGTTCGGTCCGGTGAGCGCTGCCCGGACGCGGTGACACGTGCGTGCAAGGACGTGCCGTTGAGCAGACTCGACCTCGATCCCCTGACGGAAGGTGCGGCGAGGCGCTTGGTGGAACGTGTCCTCAGTGGTCCGGTGGCTGCTGAGAGTGCCCGGCAGTTGTGGTCCTACACGCAAGGAAACGTGCTCTTTCTGCATCAACTGGTCGAAGACGAGTACGCGAGCGGACGACTCGTGCAGTCCGACGGAATGTGGAAGTGGGCGGGGATGCGCGGACTTTCTCCGACGCTCGTCGATTTGGTAGAGGCGCACGTGGGACGGCAACCACCATCGGTCCAGGAGGTGCTCGACGCGCTGGCGGTCTGTGAGCCACTCGAGTTGCCTGTCCTGCGTGTGGTGGTCGATCCCGATACGGTGCCCCGCGCCGAAGCCGCGGGGCTCGTCATGGTGGGCACCGAACGCGAGATCCCCACGGTGCGGTTGAGTCACCCTCTGATCGGGGAGGCGCGTCGCGCGCACGCCGGTGAATTGCGCCTTCGGGAGATCCGGGGCCGTATCGCGACCGCACTCGCCGATCTCGGGGGAGCCGACCACCGGTCGGTGGTACGGCGGGCTCTGCTTGTCCGGGAATCGGACCTCGACGCAGACCCGGTGATCCTGCTCGACGCGGCACGGGTCGCGCTCACCCTGCACGACGCTGTGCTGTGTGAAGATCTCGCGCGGACAGCGGTCGACGCCGGCGGAGGTCCGCAGGCGCGGTTGATGCATGCATTCAGTCTGGGCCAGCTCGAACGCAGCGCAGAAGCCGACGGCATTCTGGCGGAGCTGACCGACTCGGCTGCCGACGACGCCATCCGATTCCGTGTGGCACTGGTGCGGGCCGGGAATCTTGCGTGGATCGCACGCGACGCGGTGCGGGCACAAGCTGTGCTGGATGACAACGAGGGCCTCGCGGAGCGACTCGGACGTGGCGCCGGGCACCGTGCGCTGTGCTCCGCGGTGGCAGCGGCACGCGGACAGTGCTCTGTGGCAGTCGATCTCGCTCGGGATGTTCTGCGGGACGGAGGAACCGACGACTATGAGACGATGATGGCGATCTGGGGGCTGGTGGCGGGCCTCGGAGATCTCGGCAGAACGGATTACCTCTGCGGCAGGGACGAATTCGGGTCCGTACACGCTGCTGCAGCGATTGGTCATGCGGTGGCAGCGCGTTCGGATGCGGCGGAGCATCTCCGCATGGGCCTGGGGTTCCTCGAAATGACCGCAGAGGTGGCTGCCGGGTGTGTGATCGATGCGTGTGCGGTGGTCGACGAATTGTACGAGCGGGACGTCGATCTACCTCACGCGGTGGGAATCGAATTCATGATGGGTGCGTGCGATCTTGCTCGTGGCCGGCTCGATGCGGCGCGGGCACGCCTCGGTGGGGCGGTGTACGGGCCGGTGAGGAATACCGGTCCGGCATTGCTGGCGACGATATATCTGGCAACCGCGCTGGCGATGTCCGGTCGTTCCTCGGACGCGGCGGACGTGCTGTCCGACACCGGCGTGGCGGTGCGTGTGGGGCCAGGATTCGCCCTGTGGGACCCGGACATTGCGGTTGCCGAAGGATGGGTGCGGGCTTCCGGTGGTGCGCTCCGTGCCGCCGTCGAGGTGGTTCGCACAGCCGCCGCTGCGGCAGGTGCCCGCGGCCAGGTTGCCCGTGAGATGCAATGTCTTCAGGCCGCGACGCAGTTCGGTGATGCGACCACGGGGCCTCGGGTGAGGCATCTGGCAGGTGTCGTCGATGGTCCTCGGGCAGGCGTGGTGGCGGACCACGCGGAGGCCCTTGCTGCGCACGACGGTGATCGGTTGGCCGAAGTGTCCCATCGCTACGAAGAATTGGGAGATCTGATCGCGGCCTTGGACGCAGCTGCTCAGGCAGTGCCGGCATTCCGTGGGGACGGACACCGCGGTGCGGCGCTGACCGCGCATGTGCGGGCGCGAAGCCTTGCGGAGCGATGTGGAGGCGCCGACACTCCTGCCCTGCAGGCGGCATCGGAGCCGGTCGAGTTCACGGCCCGTGAGCGTGAAGTGCTGCGGCTGGCGGTCCGTGGGCTGTCCAACCGGAAAATTGCGGAAACTCTGGTCGTCTCGATTCGCACGGTGGAGGGCCACCTGTATCGGATCTACCGGAAGGTGGGTGTCAGTAGCCGGGACGAACTCGCGGAGATCATGGGAGGCTCGGGGCCCTGAACCCGCGACGCTTGTCCCGCGGTGTCATCTCTTCTCCTCGTTCGGCACGGTCAGGGCCCCCTCGGCCACCGCTTGCTCGATGCTGCGTTTGAGGTTCGGGCAACCCTCACGCGGCGTGATCGATGTGACCGCGTCGGCGGCGGTGGTGCGCAGGACCGGACACACGGTGCCGGGGTCCTCCTGCCACTGCACACTCGTGTGCCGGTAGCTGTTCTTGCGTACGAGGACGCACGTGCCGCACTCGCGACACGCGACTTCGTTCAGGCCCGAATCGAGATAGTTGATCTTGTCGATCGCGGTCTGGGCTGCGATGGCCTCGACCCGGTCGGGTCGATCGGCGAAATCCGGGGACTTCGCCCATTTGGCTTCGCGAGTCGAGGCTGTCATCTCAGACCTCTGCTTCCTGGGTGCGTTGTGCCTCTTCTGCGGCCTTTCGTTCGAGATTCTCGGCGACTTCCTTCTCCCAGGCTTCATTCGCCTTGGTGGTGTCGACCTCGAACT
This sequence comes from Rhodococcus ruitaii, assembly GCF_055230935.1. Lineage (NCBI taxonomy): Bacteria > Bacillati > Actinomycetota > Actinomycetes > Mycobacteriales > Nocardiaceae > Rhodococcus > Rhodococcus ruitaii. The sequence continues at coordinate 127,153 of NZ_JBUYWC010000019.1, forward strand.
CGAAGCGTCCGGTCATCTTGTCGGTCACGTCGGCAACGTCGACGTAGAACTGCTCGTACCAGCGCCGCAGCTGGTAGACCGGGCCGTCCTCCTCGCAGAGCAAGGGATTCTCGATCTTGGTCTTGTTCTTCCAGATCTCGACATCCTGGAGGAAGCCTTCGCCGACACCTTCGGTGAGCTTGGCGGCCAGGAAATCCGACTGTTCTTCGGACATTCCGGTAGGCCTCTTGACGATGATGCCGTACTGCAGCATGAACGAATCATGTGTGATCGGGTAGTGGCAGTTGACCAGGATCGACTTGGTTTCGTAGCCGCCGTAACTGTTGTCCAGCGGGTTGATCATGTACGACGGCCCGTAGTAGGCGGCGTACGATTCGAGTTTCGATTCCATGCCGTACTGGGTGGCCATGCCCTTGTCCGGTCGCCCGCGGGTGTTGAGGTACTGCTCCGCGATGTGCCCTTCGAAGACGTTCTTGAAGAACGTGGGGAAGGCGTAATGGATGTAGAAGAAGTGCGCCATGTCGACGACATTGTCGATGATCTCGCGGCAGTTGGACCCTTCGATGACGATCTGGTTCCACGTCCAGTCGGTCCACTCGTCGGTTCCGTACTGCTCGAGTTCGGGAATGGTGACGTTCTCCGGCGGCTTGTTGCCTTCCGGGTCATGCCACACGAACAACTGACCGTGCTTTTCCATCGTGACCCACGCGCGAGTGCGGGCGAGAGGGGGAACGCGACGCGAATAGGGGATGTCGGTGCACTTGCCGTTGCCGCCCCAGCGCCAATCGTGGAACGGGCATGCGATCGAATCGCCCTTGATCTCGCCCTGCGACAGGTCGCCGCCCATGTGCCGGCAGTATCCGTCGAGCACCTTGATCTCGCCGTTGCTGTCGGCCCAGGCCACGAGTTTGGTGCCGAATGCTTCGACGGAGTGAGGCTTGCCGTCCTTGAAACTGCGGCTCAGGCCGAGGCAATGCCAGCCCCGTGCGAACCGCGTCCGGGTCTCTCCGACGTCGATCTCGCGAATCTGTGACATGTCCGCTCACTTCCTTCCGGATTTCTTAGTAGAACACGTTATAGAACTTCACTCGCGATCGAAAGGGAACGTGGACTTTGGTCCCCATCCGACTTCGTCCTCTGCGAAGGCTGCTTGTCTCGACACAAATAAGAACATGTTCTAGTCTCGAAGCAAGCGATCAATTCCTGAACAGACGGGAGCGTCCAGTGGGTGACCACGACAGCCACGAGGTGCAGCAGCGGATCGATGCTCTGCTGCCCAGCCTGCGGGAACGTGCGCAGGAAGCCGAGGATCTTCGCCGCATCCCCGACAGCTCGATCAAGGCGCTTCAGGAGTCCGGATTCTTCAAGCTTCTGCAACCGGCTCAGTGGGGCGGATACGAAGCCGACCCGGTCACCTTCTACAGCGCGGTACGCACCATCGCGAGTGCCTGCGGCTCCACCGGTTGGGTCTCCGGCATCATCGGTGTCCACAATTGGCACCTCGCGCTGTTCGATCAGCGGGCTCAGGAAGACGTCTGGGGCAACGACCCCGACGTACGCATCTCATCGTCCTACGCGCCGATGGGTGCCGGTGAGGTCGTCGACGGCGGATACAAGGTCAACGGTGCATGGGCCTGGTCGTCGGGCAGTGATCATGCTACCTGGGTGGTCGTCGGAGGTCCGGTGATCAAGGACGGGCGCCCCGTCGACTTCGGCAGCTTCCTGATTCCGCGCTCCGACTACGAGATCGACGACGTCTGGAATGTGGTCGGGCTGCGGGGGACGGGCTCGAACACGGTCGTTGTCAAGGACGTGTTCGTTCCGCGTCACCGTTTCCTGAGCTTCAAGGCCATGAACGACCTCGCTTCCCCCGGGCTCGAGCGCAACACCGCGCCCGTCTACAAGATGCCGTGGGGCACCATCCATCCCACGACGATCTCCGCGCCGATCGTCGGCATGGCGTATGGGGCATACGACGCGCACGTCGAGCATCAGGGCAAGCGTGTCCGCGCCGCGTATGCGGGTGAGAAGGCCAAGGACGACCCATTCGCCAAGATCCGCATTGCCGAAGCGTCCAGCGACATCGATGCCGCGTGGCGGCAGCTCTCGGGCAATGTTGCCGACGAGTACGCCTACCTCGTCGACGGCAAAGAGGTGCCGATCGAGCTTCGTCTGCGTGCTCGCCGCGACCAGGTGCGTGCGACAGGCCGTGCCATCGCCTCCATCGACCGGCTGTTCGAGAACTCCGGCGCAACCGCGCTTGCCAACGGCACACCCATCCAGCGATTCTGGCGCGACGCCCACGCCGGTCGTGTGCACGCAGCCAACGACGCCGAACGGGCCTACGTGATGTTCGGTGGCGCAGAGTTCGGTCTTCCGCTCACCGATACGATGGTGTAAGGACCGCCCGTGACTGCAACTCGAGAGATCACCTACGAATCGACGTCCCGCTTCGCTCAGGTCCGTGACGATCTGCGCCTGCACTACCATGAGGCAGGTGTCGGGAACGACACGGCGATCGTGCTACTGCACGGGGGCGGCCCGGGTGCGTCGGGCTGGTCGAACTTCTCCCGCAACATTCCTGTCCTCGCCGAGAAGTTCCACGTCATCTGCGTCGATCAGCCCGGATACGGCAAGTCCGACAAGCCCACCGAGCATCCGCAGTACTTCGTGCACAGTTCGACGGCGCTGAAGGACCTGCTCGATCACCTCGGTATCGAGCGGGTGCACCTGCTCGGGAACTCCCTCGGTGGCGGCGCAGCGGTGCGTTTCGCCCTCGACTTCCCCGAGCGCGCCGGCCGGCTCGTCCTGATGGGACCGGGCGGCCTCAGCGTCAACCTGTTCGCCCCCGACCCGACCGAGGGGGTGCGCAACCTCGGCAAGTTCAGTTACCAGCCGACCCGCGAGAATCTCGAAGCCTTCCTGCGGATCATGGTGTTCGACCAGTCGCTCGTCACCGAAGAACTGATCGACGAGCGATTCGAAGCCGCCAGCGCCCCCGAATCGCTCGCTGCCGCCAAGGCGATGGGAAAGTCGTTCTCCAGCGCCGACTTCGAACTCGGCATGCTCTGGCGGGACGCCTACAAGCTCCGGCAGCGCGTGCTGCTCATCTGGGGACGCGAAGACCGCGTCAATCCGCTCGACGGCGCGCTTGTGGCACTCAAGATGATCCCCCGCGCGCAACTGCACGTGTTCGGTGGTTGTGGGCACTGGGCGCAGCTCGAGAAGTTCGAGGAATTCAACCGGATCACGGCGGATTTCCTCACGGACGGAGGTAAGTGATGGGTATCCGTTCCCTGGGGTACATGCGGATCGAGGCCACCGACATGGCGGCCTGGCGTGAGTACGGCCTGAAAGTGCTCGGCATGATCGAGGGTAAGGGCGCCGACCCCGAAGCCCTGTATCTGCGCATGGACGATTTTCCCGCGCGCCTCGTCATCGTTCCCGGCGAGCACGACCGCCTGCAGGTGTCCGGGTGGGAGAGCGCCAACGCGGAAGAACTGCAGCAGGTCCGCGATTCCCTGGTTGCCGCAGGGGTGCCCTTCAAGGAAGGCACGAAGGAGCAGCTCGCTGATCGCCGCGTCGCCGAGCTCATCACGTTCGACGACGTCTCCGGCAACACCCTCGAGGTATTTCACGGTGTCGCGCTCGAACACCGCCGGATCGTCAGCCCCTATGGGCACCGGTTCGTCACCGGCGAGCAGGGTCTCGGTCACGTGGTGTTGACCACCGACGACGACGAGGCGTCGCTGCGGTTCTACCGCGATGTCCTCGGATTCACTCTCCGCGACTCCATGCGGCTACCGCCGCAGGCCGTGGGGCGGCCCGAGGGGGCAGACCCGGCGTGGCTGCGGTTCCTCGGCTGCAACCCGCGACACCACAGTCTCGCGTTCCTGCCGTTCCCCAACTCGACCGGCATCGTCCATCTGATGATCGAGGTGGAGAACTCCGACGATGTGGGCCTGGCCCTCGACCGCGCCCTGCGGAAGAAGGTCAAGATGTCCGCGACGTTGGGCAGGCACGTCAACGACGAGATGCTGTCGTTCTACATGAAGACCCCGGGCGGGTTCGACATCGAATTCGGTTGCGAGGGGTTGCAGATCGAGGACGAGAAGTGGATCGCCAGGGAATCGACCGCGGTGAGCCTGTGGGGTCACGACTTCACGGTGGGTTTCCAGCAATGACCGCCCCCACGGACGGCGGCGCCGGTGCACTGGATCCGAGGACGTTCCGTACCGTCCTCGGACAGTTCTGCACCGGCGTCACCATCATCACCACCCTCGACGACGACGCTCCAGTCGGATTTGCGTGCCAGTCGTTTGCGGCACTGTCACTCGACCCGCCGCTCGTGCTGTTCTGCCCGACCAAGCAATCCCGCTCGTGGACGGCAATAGAACGCAGTGGGCGATTCTGTGTGAACGTGCTCGCCGAGGAGCAGCAGGACGTATGCGCTCGCTTCGGGTCGCGTGAACCGGACAAGTTCGCCGGCGTCGAGTGGACGCCGTCTCCACTAGGGTCGCCGATCCTCGCAGGATCGCTCGCGCATATCGACTGCACCGTCGAGACCGTGCACGACGGCGGCGACCACTGGGTCGTATTCGGTCGGGTCTCCTCGCTGAGCGAGGTGGGCGAGGAACTGGGCCGGCCGCTGCTGTTCTATCGTGGTCAGTACACCGGCATCGAACCGGAGAAGACCACCCCTGCCCCGTGGCGCGACGATCTGGAAGCGTTTCTCACCACCGTGTCGGAGGACACCTGGTTGTAAGTGTCGAGCGCAGGGACGGAAAATCTTCCTCATGTGATCAGGCATAAATACTCCCGTGTGCTTGTTGTGCTCTACCATCGGTCAACCAACACCGATAACCGGTAGCCGCCAACATCCACGAACGGAGGAGCCCATGGCCACCGACTATGACCGCCCCAGGGTCGAAAGCAACGATGAGTCGCTCGATATTCTGGGCCCCGGCCGCAACACCGCACAGGCTGCGGTGGCGGACGTCGAGGAGACCGACACCGCCGAATCGTTCGAGCTTCCCGGCGCGGACCTGTCGGGTGAGGAACTGACGGTCCGAGTAGTCCCCCGTCAGTCGGACGAATTCACCTGTACGCGTTGTTTTCTCGTTCAGCATCGCAATCGCATGGCCGATCCGGCAGAGAGTATCTGCATGGATTGCGCCTGAGAATGCTGTTCTCGCAACGGAGGCGAACGATGCACCTGGCGCCGCATCAGCGTTGAAGTATCCGTGACATGAGCTGCCGTCCCTGCCCGAACGACATGTTCGGCAGGTACGCGTGGCCGACCGCGAGCCCGATCCCGGGCAATGCCGTGGAGTCGGGGAACACCATGTACATGGGGCGATGACGGGGTTGGAACTTGGCCTTGAACGACAGCAGCGACCGGAACCCGTACACAGGCTCGAGAACCTGACCCAGCAGGCTCAACAGGTCATCGAGTGCACCCGGTCTCTCGGTGCCCGATTCCTCCAGGGCTCTGGCAAGCGGAGCTCCGGACAAGCTGACGAACTCGAGCCCGTCCTCACGTGCGGACAGCGCAGCCGACGCGATGAGGAACTCCATCACCGGTGGATCAACCAGGGGCGGCCGTCGATCAAGTCGGAGCGGCAGGGGAGGTACTCGCCTGGGTGATCACGCTACCGAAATGTGCGCTAGTGCTCCGCCGTTCACGGCGGAGGTGAAGGCGCACGCGGGAGGCCCGCCAAGGGCCGAGCGTGCCCCAGGCGGGACGGTCCTGCTGCTCGATGTACTGCCGCAACACCGAGATCGGGGCACCACCGACCCGATCCAGCGAAGTACGACCCCGACCAGAGCCGCTGGGCTCGCCAGTAGTGCCGGACCAGCTCGGGGAACTCCTGCCGCATCCTGCGCGACGACACACCTTTGAGGCTGTTCACCAGCTTCGACACGGCGACCTTCGGCGGGAAGTTCACGAGCAGATGCACTTGGTGCGATTCGCCGGTGAACTCGACCAGTTCGACCTCGACGTCGGTACACACGGTCCGGATGATCGCTTCCATGCGTTTGAGGTGGCGGGCGGTGACCACGCGATGCCGATACGTGATGACGAAAAAAACCAGG
>NZ_JBUYWC010000020.1:0-100088 GCF_055230935.1 Rhodococcus ruitaii
CGGATCTGGAAGCGCAGTAATGTGTGGAGGTGACTGGTACTAATAGGCCGAGGACTTATCATGAAGGTGTTACGCGTCCACTGTGCGGTGTCTGAAACAACACACGTGTGTGTTGTTTGAGAGGTTTCGCGGGAGTGTGTTCGTTTCGTGTGCTGTTGGGGTCTGGTAGGGGCTTCGGGGGTGCGCGGGGGCGGAGCTCCTGCGGGTAGAGTTTCGGTGGTTATAGCGATAGGGAAACGCCCGGTCTCATTCCGAACCCGGAAGCTAAGCCTGTCTGCGCCGATGGTACTGCACTCGTCAGGGTGTGGGAGAGTAGGTCGCTGCCGAACACCCGTTGCGGGAGGGGATCCACTTTGTGGGTCCCCTCCCGTCTTTCTGTCTGTTTGTGTTGCGGAGCCATCCAATTAGGTTACGAGATGGTAACGACGCGGTTCTGGTTTCCGGTTTGACCCCTTCGATCGGTAACGTCCGCTGAGCAGATCCGTTGGGTCGTGCTGCACAGGCGGCGCGGATCCTCCCGGGTCGTTCCTAGTGACGACGAAAGGGATTGGACGATGAAGATGCGATTTGGCACGAGCGCGACCGCGAGACTCGTTGCAGGAATTGTCGGAGTCGGTTTGGTCGGCGCATCGGTTGCGGGATGCACCAGTACCGATACCGGAGGTGGCGGAGAGGGCGGGACAAGCCTCGAAAGCCTGAGAGAGGCCGGAACGGTCACGGTCGGATTCGCCGGCGAGGCACCCTACAGCTTCATGCAGGACGGTGAACTGACTGGCGCAACCGTTGCCTTGCACCGCGAGATCTTCAAGAACCTCGGTGTCGACAATGTGGAAGGTGTTGCCACAGACTTCGGTGCGCTCATTCCAGGTTTGCAGGCCGGTCGATTCGATGTCGTCAGCGCAGGCATGTCGATTCTGCCTCAGCGGTGCGAGCAAGCGTTGTTCAGTGAGCCCGAGTTCAACTACACGACCGCGCTGATGGTGCCTGAGGGCAATCCTCAGAACCTGTCGGACATTCAGTCGATCAAGGACAGTGGCGCGAGCCTTGCCACCATGACCGGCGCGATCGAGTCGGACTACGCTGCGGAATCGGACATCGATGCAACCCAGGTCGCATCGGCACAGGATGGCATGGATGCGGTGATCAACGGACGCTCGGATGTGTTCGCGTTGACAGGTATCTCGCTCAATTGGATGAAGCAGAACAACGAGTCCGCTCCGGTGGACGTCACTGAGTCGTTTGTAGCCGAGATCAACGGTGTTCCCCAGGTCGGTGCCGGCGGCACCGTCTTCCGTCTGGGTGATGAGGAACTTCGCGACGCGTACAATGAAGAGCTGGCGAAGATCACGTCTGACAAAGACAAGTACCTGTCGATCGTCGGCGAGTTCGGCTTCACCGAGCAGGAACTGCCCGACCCGGAACTGACCACGGAGATGCTCTGCGAGGGCGTCTCCTGAGAGCGGGTTCTCCAGAATGGATTTCGGTTCGAAGATCGAGGCGCTGACAAGCGCGTTTCCTCGAATTCTCGATGGAATCCTGGTCACCCTCTACCTCACGATCGGTAGTGCGTTCTTCGCGTTCGCGCTGGCCGTCGCCCTCGGGTTGGCGGCCGGCGCGAAGAACCTGATCATGAGGGGGAGTTCCCGGGTATTCATCGAGTTCTTCAGGGGCACTTCACTCCTGGTGCAGTTGTTCTGGTTCTTCTATGTCATGCCGCTGTTCGGTTACCGGCTGGAGCCGATCGTCTGCGGTATCCTCGCGCTCTCGTTGAACTATGGCGCGTACGGCGCCGAAGTGGTGCGCGGCGCGATCGCATCGGTTCCGCGTCCGCAGTGGGAGGCGGCGACCGCGCTGAATTTCAGCTACTGGCAACGGCTTCGGCGTGTCATCTTCCCTCAAGCATGGGCCGAGATGATTCCGCCACTGACCAACCTGCTGATCCAGCTGCTCAAAGGTACCGCGCTGGCAAGCTATATCCTCCTGCACGACTTGACATTCGAGATCGAACAACTACGTCGTACCACCGGCGACACCCTGTTCGCGTTCGGTGTCGGGCTCGTCCTGTACTTCATCGTGGGATACCTGTTGACGCTGTTGATGAATGCGCTCGAGGTGAGAGCCAAGAGCAGGCTGGGGACCGGTCCGTCGATGCGTGAGATCTTCGGTCTCGCACCGGTGATCGACAAGCCGGAGGAGGTGAAGCCGTGACGGTCGATTGGAGTTGGGAACGCGCCTGGGATGCACTTCCGGTGCTGCTCGACGGATTCAAGATAACGTTGCTCGCCACCGTCCTCGGTTTCGTGCTCGCGGCAGCTCTCGGATTGGTCGTGGCGATCGCTCGACGTGTGTTGCCGAGGCCGCTCGCCATGGTGCTCGGAGGTGTGGTCGAGTTCATTCGCCTGACACCGCTGGTTGTGCAGTTGCTCTTCGTGTACTACATGCTTCCGCAGTTCTCGGCATTGCAGATAGGTATCGCCGTCCTGGGCGTTCACTATTCGACGTACATGGCCGAGGTGTACCGAGCGGGGATCGAAGCGGTGCCGGTAGGGCAGTGGGAAGCAGCCCGGGCACTGTCGTTGCCGAGTTCCCGTACATGGCGAGCGGTTATCCTCCCGCAGGCCGTGCGACGGGTGGTCCCGGCACTGGGAAACTACGCCGTCTCGATGTTCAAGGACACGCCGTTCCTCTTCACCATCACGGTGGTCGAGATGGTCACCGCAGCTCAGCAGTTCGGTGCCAGGAACTTCCAGTATCTCGAGCCGCTGACGTTGGCCGGGTTGATCTTCCTGATCGCGAGCTACCCGACCTCATTGCTGATCCGCCGATTGGAGCGTCGTCTTGCCTACTGACCTGACCAAAGACACCCCGGGTACCGAGGACTCCTCGAATGGCCCGATGATCCGCTTCGAATCAGTGGTGAAGCAGTTCGGCGACAACGTCGTACTCGATCATCTCGACTTCGAGGTCGCGGCCGGTGACCGCGTGACGTTGATCGGGCCGAGCGGTTCGGGGAAGACCACGATCCTGCGACTGCTCATGACGTTGGAGAAGATCGACGGCGGTGTGGTGTGGGTCAAAGGTGAGCCCCTGAGTCACGAGCGAAAAGGTTCGCGGCTCGTACCTGCATCGGAGAAACACTTGCGCAAGGTGCGGCAGAGCATCGGAATGGTCTTCCAGCACTTCAACCTCTTCCCGAACATGAACGTCATGGAGAACCTCACCGAGGCTCCCATTCATGTGCTGGGCAGGAAGAAGGCCGACGCCGAGGAACGTGCACGAGAACTGCTCGCGATGGTCGGCCTGTCCGACAAGGAGAAGGCCCATCCCACCCAGCTGTCGGGTGGTCAGCAACAGCGTGTCGCGATCGCCCGCGCACTCGCGATGGACCCCGACATCCTGCTGCTGGACGAAGTGACATCGGCTCTGGACCCGGAGCTGGTTGCCGACGTGCTCGACGTCCTACGTCAGATCGCGGACACCACCGACATCACGATGCTCATCGTCACGCACGAGATGAACTTCGCCAGGGACGTCTCCAACCGCGTCCTGATGTTCGACAAGGGCCGGATCATCGAGCAGGGGCCGCCTCAGGTCATCTTCACGAATCCGAAGGAGGAACGCACCCGCAAGTTCCTCGACGCGGTCCTCGCCGGCGAGTGAGGAATGGAGGTCACTCGGCTGGTACTGCCAGCCGGGTGACCTCCGTCCTTCCGCGTAAGGTGATTTCGTCGTGCACGGTCCACTCTGATGATTCCTCGGTCGCTGCAGTGTCGAGGGCTCGGCCCGATGCGACAACGTAACCCGGCAGGGTCTTAGCAAGATCGGACAGGCGCGCCGCCTCGTTCACCGGATCGCCGATCACTGTGTACTCGAAACGTTCTGCGGCTCCGATGTTTCCCGCTACCGCCCGCCCGGCGGCGACGCCGATCCCGGCGCGGCAGTCGGGTACCTCCACCGCGAGTCGTCGAGCCATCCTGCGTGCGGTCCGCAAGGCACGCCCGGAGGCGTCGTCGACCCGTACAGGTGCACCGAAGATGGCCAGCGCCGCGTCACCTTCGAACTTGTTGACCGATCCACCTGCCCGGTGGACTTCTGCGACGACCACCGCGAAGAAGCGGTTGAGCAGTGCCACGACCTCGGCGGGAGGTCTTTCGGTCGCGAGGGCAGTAGATCCGACGATATCGATGAAGAGCACCGCCACATCACGTTCTTCGCCGCCGAGGACACCGGCGTTGTCGAGAGCTTCGGCCGCCACATCTCGGCCGACGTGTCTACCGAATACTTCTCTGATGCGGTCGCGTTCGCGCAGTCCTTCGGCCATGCGGTTGAATCCGGCCTGGAGCTCGCCGAGCTCGGTCCCGTCGTACACCACGATCTTGGTGTCCAGTTTCCCCTTCTCGATCTGTGACATCCCGTACTGCACCGATTCGATCGGGGCGATGCTCGAGCGCACGCTGAGAAACAGCAGCAACGAACCGACGAGCAGGCTGATGCCACCGAGCACGATGATGGTCACCGCGAATCGGACCGGGGTGACCGGCCGGATGAAGCTGAACACCGCGATCAACATCAGCCCGATCACGGGGATGCTGCTGCCGAGTGCCCACGCGAGCATCACACGTCCGGTGGTTCCCGCAAATCGGTGGCGGCTGGGTGCACCTGCCTCGAGTGCTCGTGCCGCGATCGGACGAAGCGCGAATTCGGTGAAGAGATAGACGAATCCGCACACCGTGGCTCCAGAAAGCAGGATCGTGATCGACACCTTGGGAATCGTGTCGGGATCGATGACTCCGAGGCAGGCGGTGAACAGGACGAGCCCGACGATCCAGAGGGAACCTTGCTGCAGGGTCATGCGCAGGGGCAGGTTCAGGGCCGTCCGTTGCTCTTCGAGGGTGGGGCTGCGGCCGTCGAGAGCCCACCCCAGCCGGTCCACGCCGTACCGGGTTCCGAGGATGGTGCCGACCACGATCGCCGCGACCACATACGCCGGTGCCAGGGCGCCGGTCACGAGGAGGTACTCCGAGGTGAGCAATGACGGCCCGGGAATCACCACATTGATGAGAGTTGCCGCGATCAACGCTCCGACGATGTGGGTGCCGGCGAGTGAGAGGGTCAGCAACGACTGGACCCGAATTCGGAGTCGCCGGACCGGTTCCTCCGGTTGTCCGAGGATCGCGGAACCTAGCGGTGCGGTACGGCTGTTGCGAGCTGACATGGTTGTTCGAGAGTAGACGAGGTGATCCTTTAGGGTGGGCTCTGTGCGCCTAGTGATTGCTCGTTGCCGTGTCGACTACATCGGACGTCTGACCGCACACCTTCCCACTGCACGCCGATTGTTGTTGGTGAAAGCGGACGGGTCGGTGAGCGTGCATGCCGACGACCGTGCCTACAAGCCTCTGAACTGGATGAGTCCGCCGTGCTGGCTGTCGGAAGAGGCACCGGAGGAAGACGTGGCGGCGCTCTGGGTGGTGACGAACAAGGCCGGTGAGCAGTTGCGCATCACCATCGAGGAGATCGAACATGATTCGAGTCATGAACTCGGGGTCGACCCGGGTCTGATCAAAGATGGCGTCGAAGCACACCTGCAGGAACTGCTCGCCGAACATGTGGAAACGCTCGGCTCGGGATACAGCCTGGTTCGCCGCGAATTCCCCACCGCCATCGGACCTGTCGATTTGCTGTGCCGCGATGCCGACGGTGCGACGGTCGCAGTCGAGATCAAGCGGCGCGGCGAGATCGACGGCGTGGAACAGCTCACTCGCTATCTCGAACTTCTCAATCGTGACCCGCTCCTGGCTCCTGTCACCGGGGTATTCGCTGCCCAGCAGATCAAACCGCAAGCCAAGACTCTCGCGACCGACCGCGGTATCCGCTGCCTCGTGCTCGACTACGAGGCGTTACGCGGAACCGAGAGCACCGAGTTCCGGCTGTTCTGAGCTATGCCCCGCCGAAATCGTTCCCACGGGTCGCGTAAGCGCTCGAACCCCGACGCGGGTTCGTCGAACACGGGATCCTCGACCTTCGGGTGGGCGACCACGCGGACCGAGTCGGGACCGACCGGTGCGGAGACCGAACAGTTCACCGTGCGCACCGTGCCGGGGTCGCGAGCGACAAAACCGTATCGGTGCCCCGGTTGCGATCACCAGATCGCCCCGGGGACGCCGCACATCGTGGCGTGGTCGACCGATGTCCCCGGTGGTGCCGACGATCGTCGGCACTGGCACAACGGGTGCTGGTCGGCCCGGGCGAGGCGGGGACCGACCCGACGGTGGTCCTGACCGGCGGGGATACGGCTAACGTCGGACCCTGCTCGCGACCGCCGGTGAACGACCGCTGCCACCGGGGCGCGGAGTCTCGCCCCGGAAAGGCGTCGGGGGAGGGGTCTGCTTCGGCGCCCGCGGGGAGGTGCCGCGTCTGCTCTCGCTCGAGGCGGCATCGGCATCGTCCTTGCTGGTGCTCCCGGACTCGCCGGTCCCCGAGCTCGTGGGGCCGTCGCCGTTAGCACCTCGGGGCCGAGTGCGGTCGGTCTCGTCCTTCTCCGTGGTTTGGTCGTGTGCTGTGGTCGCGGCCAGCTCTGCGGTTCGGTCGAGCGAATCGTTCTCGGAGTCCGACGGGGGTGTCTCGTCGTCCGGGAGACCCCGTGCCAGGAGTTCGGTCTCCTCGGTCGCGGCGGCCAGCATCTCGGGTACATTGTCGAGCTGTTCACGCACGGCGTCGAGTTGCCCGAGGATGCGTCCGCGCAAGACGAGAAGCTCCTCGGTGAGCTCCTTGGCGCCCTCGATCTTGCGCTCGGAGGACTCGGTAGCCACCGACAGGCGTCGAGCCGCTTCGGAGGTGGCCTTCTCGAGACGACGCTCTGCTTCGCTCTTGCTCGAGCGTTCGAGCTCGTCGAGCGAACCCAGCAGCTTCGACCGGCGCTCGGACATCGTGATCTCGAAGTCCTGCTGCACCTGCTCGCGTTTGCCCTCCGCTTCGACGGCGCGACGGTCGGCCTCTGCGCGTGCGGCAGCGACAATCCGGTCGGCTTCGGCGCGCGCGGCGGCCATCGTGCGGGCGTGTTCTTCCTCGCAGGCGAGGCGTCGGTTCTCGAGATCCGTGAGACGCTTTTCGAAATCGCCGCGGAGTCGGATGCCTTCCTGTTCGGCCAGGGAGACCATCTCCGCGGCATCGGTTTCGGCCCGGGCTCGCAGTTCTGATGCCTCGTCGGACGCCAGCCGCAGCATCCGGGAGATGCGGTCGCTCATCCCTTCGGCGGTGGTCGGAGGCACCGAGAGGCGGTCGACGTCCTTGCGCAGATCGTCGATCTCGTTGCGGGCGTTCTCCAGCTGACGTGCGAGGTCGCGGGCCTGTGCCGCCGCTGCGTCGCGATCGGTGGCCGTCACGCGGAGCTCGGCTTCGAATCGCGCGAAGTAGTTGGTCACCTCGTCGCGGTCGAAGCCCTTCCGCACGATGGAGAACGGCAGGTGACTGGGGGCGCGATCACGATCGAAGACCATGAAGACAATCTACCCGCTCGAATGCGGGATCACTTGCGCAGCTCCACTACCACAGGTACCGGATCAGTCTCTACCGCCTGCCTCAGTGACCGGAGGCTGCGGCGGGCTCGACCAGCTCCACCAGAACGCCACCCGCGTCCTTCGGGTGGAGGAAGTTGATGCGTGAGTCGGCGGTGCCGCGGCGCGGTGTGTCATACAGAAGCCGGACACCCTGTCGACGAAGGTGCGCGGAGATCGCGTCGAGATCGGTGACCCGGTACGCGAGCTGCTGCAGGCCGGGACCACTACGGTCGATGAACTTCGCGATCGTCGAGTTCTCGTCCAGCGGGGCGAGCAGCTGGATCTGGGTGGCACCGTCGGGGCTGCCCGGAACGGAGAGCATGGCCTCCCGGACACCCTGCTCCTCGTTGATCTCTTCATGCGTGGAGACGAGCCCGACGTTCTCGGCGTACCAGGCGAGTGCGGCGTCGAGGTCGGATACGGCGATACCGACATGATCGATCGCCGTGACGAGCCCGGAGGGCAATGCTGCCGCGACGGGCGACGATGTGGGAGAGGTCTCGGTCATACCTCTGACGGTAGCGGTACCGTTGGTCAAGCTCATTTCGGGTCCCAGGCAGTCCACCCAGTGAGCATCCGCGTTGCCTATTCGAAGGATATTTCCCGTGAATACTTCTGTCATTGTCGCTGGAGCCCGTACGCCCATGGGCCGCCTGCAGGGGTCGTTGAAGGACTTCTCCGGATCCGATCTCGGCGGGGTCGCCATCAAAGGTGCCCTGGACAAGGCCGGGGTCGCGCCGGAGAAGGTCGACTACGTGATCATGGGCCAGGTACTCACTGCCGGAGCGGGTCAGATCCCCGCACGTCAGGCAGCTGTCGCCGCCGGTATCCCGATGGGGGTCCCGGCGCTGACGATCAACAAGGTGTGTCTGTCGGGTCTCAACGCCATCGCGATGGCCGACCAGCTGATCCGCGCCGGCGAGTTCGATATCGTCGTCGCCGGTGGCCAGGAGTCGATGAGCCAGGCCCCGCACATGCTCGAGAAGAGCCGCGCCGGATTCAAGTACGGCGATGTCACCCTGCGCGACCACATGGCCTACGACGGACTGCACGACATCTTCACCGATCAGGCGATGGGCCTGCTCACCGAATCGGCGAACAAGGATTCCGATTTCGTCTCCCGCGAGGAGCAGGACGCATTTGCGGCGGCCTCGCATCAGAATGCGGCGCGTGCCTGGAAGGACGGCCTGTTCGACGACGAGGTCGTGCCGGTGTCGATCCCGCAGCGCAAGGGCGATCCGATCGTGTTCGTCGCCGATGAGGGCTACCGCGCCGACACCACCGTCGAATCGCTCGGCACATTGCGTCCCGCGTTCGCGAAGGACGGCACGGTCACCGCCGGATCGGCGTCACAGATCTCCGACGGTGCGGCAGCAGTGGTGGTGATGAGCAAGACCAAGGCCGAAGAGCTCGGTCTGAGCTGGATCGCTGAAATCGGCGCGTCCGGTGTCGTGGCCGGTCCCGACTCGACGCTGCAGCAGCAGCCGGCTCGCGCGATCGTCAAGGCCTGTGAGCGTGCGGGTATTGCCCCGGCAGATCTGGATCTGATCGAGATCAACGAGGCGTTCGCCGCGGTCGGTATCGCGTCTGCGCGCGAGCTCGGTATCGATACTGCCAAGGTCAACGTCAATGGCGGTGCGATCGCGCTCGGCCACCCGCTGGGTATGTCCGGTGCCCGGATCGCGTTGCATCTCGCGCTCGAGCTGAAGCGTCGCGGCGGCGGCGTCGGCGCGGCTGCACTGTGTGGTGGCGGCGGACAGGGCGACGCCCTGATCGTGCGTGTGCCGAAGTCCTGAACTCCGAACTCGGCAGGGTGGGTGCCCCGGCGTCCAGCGTCGGGGCAGTGATGTCCCTCACTGCACTACGGGTCGTCGTAGATCAATAGGCACAATGGCCCTATGACGACGATCTTCGACCTGTCCACTCCAGCGAAGCGGTTCCGCCTCGTGGCCATCTGGGAAGCCGTGACCTGGCTGGCTCTGCTGATCGCGATGTTCTTCAAATGGGTCCTCGGATACGAGGAAGCCATCCGCATCCCGGGAATGGTGCACGGTATCGCCGGGTTCATGCTGTTCGTCGTCGTCACGTTCATCACCGCGTGGGCGCTGAAGTGGGACATCAAGACCACATTCCTCGCGCTCGTGTCGAGCGTCCCGCCCTTCGGCACCATCGTCTTCGAGCGCTGGGCCGTCAAGACCGGGCGCCTCGCAGAACTGTCTGAGCCCGGTACTCGCGAGGACACACCCGCGAGCGTCTGACCGCCCGCAACATCCGCGGCCGTGGCGTGCCAAACTGGAGGACGTGACTCGACCCGGTTCCCGTCCTGCACGTTCCGCCGCGGCCGCGGCGCTGTCCGGTGCGGTGGATCTCGCGCCCCTCAAGGAGCGGACTGCCACACCCCCTCCTCCGCCCCCGTCCGGTGACGGCACGCACGGCGCACTCGCGCCGATCGTGGACGTCACCGAGGCCACCTTCGAAACCGAAGTGCTCCAGCGCTCCAGTCAGGTCCCCGTCATCGTGGATCTGTGGGCCACCTGGTGTGAACCCTGCAAGCAACTCTCACCACTGCTCGAGAAGCTCGCCACCGAGGCCGGCGGCGCGTGGGTGCTCGCCAAGGTCGACGTCGATGCCAATCCCCGGATAGCCCAGGCTTTCGGCGTGCAATCGGTGCCGACCGTCGTCGCGATCGCGGCGGGGCAGCCGCTTGCCGACTTCCAGGGCATCCAGCCCGAACCGGCTCTGCGCCAGTGGCTCGATGCGATCGCACAGGCTGTCGAAGGTAAGTTGTCGGGCCCGCCCACTGCTGAGGGGGAGCCCGCCGAACAGCCGGTGGACCCTCGATTCGTTGCGGCCGAGCAGGCCCTCGAACAGGGCGACTTCGAAGGCGCTGAAGCCGCATACAACCTGATCCTCAATTCCGAGCCGGGCAATGCCGACGCCAAGGCCGCATTGCGGCAGGTGAAATTTCTGGCGCGGGCCCAGAACGTCCCCGCAGATGCGGTTGCGCGTGCGGACGAAGCGCCCACCGACCTCGAGGCGCAACTCGCTGCGGCGGATGCCGAGCTGTTCGCACAGAATCCCGAAGTTGCCTTCGAGCGGATCATCGCCTTCGTCAAACGCAGTGCCGGTGACGACCGCACCGCCGCGCGCACTCGACTGCTGGAGCTGTTCGAGCTGTTCGACACCGCGGAGCCGTTCGTGATCGCCGCGCGTCGCAAGCTTGCGGCTGCGCTCTACTGAGGCGCCCTTCGGTACGACGACGCACCGGCCGCTGTCTCAACGGTAACGGCCGGTGCAGGCATTCTCGCCCCCCAGCACTCCGGTCCGGAACGCGTCCACTCGCGCGAATCCGCTCGGCACGGTGTTGCCGTTGACATCGCTTGCCGCGAGTCCGTCGCGGAGCAATCCGGACACGGCTTCGTCGAGGTCGCCGGGGGAGAGCCACACCATCGTGTCGGTGGCGATGCCCGCGGCAACCGTGCTCGACGGACTCAAGGCCGCGCTGATCACACCCGACAGGCATGCCGCGCGCAAGGCGGTGCGGGCATCGGTGAGGCCCTGGCCCGCGTCCCGCTGCACCGCAAGCGCGTAGCGGGACGCGACGAGGACGTAGGCGTTGTAGTCTCCGCGCACATCAGCGCTGAAACCGTCGCGCCGCGATCGGTCGGGCGTACCGAGTTCGGCGAGTTCCTCGAGGTCGACGCCCACCGTGTTCGTCGACGGGCAGTACGACACGGGCGCAGTCGTCTTCGCATCCGAGCAGCCGAGGTCCGCGCCCGACAGATCCAATTCCGGCGGGGAGTCGAGGTCGAACACGTGGTGGAACGACTCGAAGATCGCACCGACGGAATCCGCAGTGACGGGAAGCTCGCCGTCGTCGGTGCTGTCGAAATACTGCGGCAGATCTGCGCGCCGAGATTCGATCTCCGCCGCGTCGATGCGCGGGCAGGTCGCGGCACCGTCCGTGAATCCGATCTGCACTGCCGTCACGCGTTCGAAAGCGGAACCGTGGATGGAATCCGGATCGTTCGGGTCGCTGTCGCGGAACAACACCATCGACGCCAGGACATTGTTGAGGCCGTCCGCCGTGTTGAGTTCGAAGTGCTCGGAGTTGCCCTCGGCGACGTGTCGCATGAAGGCACCGGCGAAGCAGTCGGCCTGCTGCTCGAACACGATGCCGGGATCGTCATCGGCGACGATTCCGGCCGAGTACTGGATGGCATGGCCGTATTCGTGGGCGAGTACGGTGACCGCCGACATGGGTCCGAAATCCTCGACGAGTTGCGGCATGAGATAGGTACGGTCCCAGCCGATCACGTCTCCGCCGCTGCAATAGGCCGCATTGATGAAGTCGTAGGTGGACTCACCGCAGAAACGAGGGCCACGACGCTCGGAGGGATCCCACGAAATTATCGTACCGACCGGTTCGAAGTCGCCTCGCGCCACCGAGCCGTACTCCTGCCGCCAGTATTCCTCGATGTCGGCGATCGCGTTTCCCGCAAGGGTGTCGATCTCACTACCATCGGTGTTCTCGATCGTCACATCGGCATCCGGGACACCGCTGCGCGGCCCCGTCGGTCCCGACACCACAGGTAGACCGGCGACGGTGAACGGATTGTCGTAGATCGACACCGCCGTCCCGGAGATCTCCTGCGCGCAACCGGCCACCAACAGGGCCACGAAGGCCGGGAGAAACGGGGCGAACCACCGGCGCTGTCGTGTCACGTCGATCCACTCTCCGCTCGTCGCTGTCGGCCTCACCGCCGCGGCGACAACCAGATCGCGCCGTGTGCAGGGAGCGTCACCCGAACCGAAGCCGGGCGACCGTGCCACGAATGAGCCGTGGCGATCACCGCGCCGAGATTACCGGTGCCGCCCCCCTGATATGCCAGTGCGTCCGTGTTGAGCACCTCCTCCCAGGTACCCGGCTCGGGCAACCCGACACGATAGTCGGCGCGGACAGTGCCCGAGAAGTTGTACAGGCACGCGATCACCGAACCGTCGCTGCCGTAGCGGAGAAAGCTGAGCACATTGTTGTGGGCGTCGTTGGCATCGATCCACGAATATCCGCCGGGCGTCGTGTCGAGCGTGTACAGCGCCGGGTGCTCGCGGTACGTGCGGTTCAGATCGGCGACCAGCGCGCGGATACCCCTGTGCACTGCACCGGTGTACGGGTCGTCGAGCTGCCACCAGTCGAGTCCGCGCTCCTCCGACCACTCGCCGACCTGCCCGAACTCCTGCCCCATGAACAGCAGTTGCTTACCGGGATGCGACCACATGTACGCGAGCATCGCGCGCAACCCCGCGGCTTTGATGCGATCGTCACCGGGCATCCGCGTCCACAACGTGCCCTTGCCGTGGACGACCTCGTCGTGGCTGATCGGTAGCACGAAATGCTCACTCCATGCATACATCAGCGAAAACGTGATCTCGTGGTGGTGGAACGTGCGGTGCACCGGGTCGTGCATCAGATACCCGAGGGTGTCGTGCATCCAACCCATGTTCCATTTCATCGAGAACCCCAGGCCACCGACATTCGTCGGGCGCGTCACCCCCGGCCACGCGGTGGACTCCTCGGCGATCGTCACGACACCGGGGTGGTGCTTGTGCACGGTCGCATTGAGTTCCTGCAGGAACGACACGGCATCGAGATTCTCGCGGCCACCGAACTCGTTCGGGGTCCATTCACCCTCCGGCCGTGAATAGTCCAGGTAGAGCATCGACGCCACCGCGTCGACCCGCAGGCCGTCGATGTGGAATTCGTCGATCCAGAACAACGCGTTCGCCACCAGGAAATTGCGTACCTCCTTGCGGCCGTAGTCGAACACGTAAGTACCCCAGTCGAGTTGCTCACCGCGTCTCGGATCGGCGTGTTCGTAGAGAGGACTGCCATCGAAGCGGGCGAGAGCCCAGTCGTCCTTCGGGAAATGCGCCGGCACCCAATCCATGATCACGCCGATACCGGCGGCGTGCAGACGGTCGACGAACTCACGGAACTGGTCGGGAGTGCCGAACCGTGCGGTCGGTGCGTAGTACGAGGTCACCTGATAGCCCCACGACCCGCCGAAAGGATGCTCGGCGACGGGCATGAGCTCGACGTGGGTGAACCCCATCTCGCGCACATACTCTGCCAGCTGGTCGGCGAGCTCCAGGTAGGTGAGGCCCGGTCGCCACGAACCGAGATGCACCTCGTACACACTCATCGGTTCCTGCCACGGCTGGGACTTCTCCCGCGCGGCGAGCCACTGCGCATCGCGCCATTCGTGTGTGCTACGCGTGACGACCGATGCGGTCGCCGGGGGTACCTCGGTGGCGAACGCCATCGGATCGGCCTTGTCGCGTACCGAACCATCGTGCCCGTGCACTCTGTACTTGTAGAGCCCACCCGGTTCGACACCGGGAACGAACAGCTCCCACACACCACTCGAACCCAGCACACGCATCGGCGCCGTGGTCCCGCCCCACAGGTCGAACTCGCCGAGCACCGTCACGCCGCGCGCCCCGGGCGCCCACACCGCGAACGACGTTCCTGTCACCGTACCGTCGGGAGTGTCGTACGAACGGGGATGCGCACCGAGCACCTCCCACAGCCGCTCGTGCCGACCCTCGCTGATGAGATGACGATCGAGTTCGCCGAGGGTGGGCAAGAACCGGTAGCCATCCGCTACGACCACAGTGTGGTCGTACGGGTACCGCACGACCAGGCGATAGCTCGCGGGATCGTGCACCGGCAGCAATGCGCTGAACACGTCGTGCCCCACGCGCTCGAGCGGATGATCCGTTCCACCCACACGCACCGCCACCGCCTCGGCACCCGGACGCAACACCCGGAACACGGTGCCCTCGGGGTGCGGATGCGCACCGAGGACCGAATGGGGATCGTGGTGTTCGCCTGCCGCGAGGCGTGCCAGATCGTCCGGGTGCGGCGCGTGACGCGGGGCGGACACACTCGGCCGGCCACGCGGCGGTCTTGGTGTGCCCGGGTCCTGCCGGGGCTCTGGTGACGACGGCGATCCGGTCACGGCTGCCTCCTGTACGCGAGCGTCGTGCGGGCGGGGATACCGATCGGTGGTAACACCAGAATGTGCGCCACAGCTCGCCACGGCTCGAGTCTCACGAAATTGGCCTGTCCCCAGTGGTACTGCTCACCACTGACTTCGTCGTAGACCGGCAGGTGGTCGTGCCAATCGTGTCCGATCGCGGGCATGTCGAGCCAGATCGTGCCCTCCTCCGCGGCATACGGATCGAGGTTGACAATGGTGAGCACCGTGTCGCCGGTCGTCGGATCGAACTTCGAATATCCGATCAACGCGTCGTTGTCGATGTGGTGGAACGTGATGTTGCGGAGTTGCTGCAGCGCCGGATGCGCCCGTCGGATCCGGTTCAGCTCGGTCAGCCACGGTTCGAGGGATTCACCGCGACGCCGGGCCTCGTCGAACCGTCGTGGGCGCAGCTGATACTTCTCCGAGTCGAGGTATTCCTCGCTACCGGGTCGCAGCGGCACATGCTCGTACAGTTCGTAGCCCGAATACACACCCCACGTCGGCGCCAGGGTCGCGGCCAAGGCCGCTCGCAGCGCGAACATTCCCGGCCCGCCGTGCTGCAACGACTCGTGAAGGATGTCGGGGGTGTTGACGAACAGATTCGGCCGAGCTTCGTCGGCCTTACTCGCGATCTCCAACCCGAACTCGGTGAGCTCCCACTTCGCGATCCGCCACGTGAAATACGTGTAGGACTGTGCGAATCCGCGGCGTGCCAGACCGTACATCCGTGCGGGCCGGGTGAACGCCTCGGCGAGGAACACCACGTCCGGATCGGTCTTGTGGACCTCCTCGATCAGCCACTCCCAGAAGTCCGGTGGCTTGGTGTGCGGATTGTCGACCCGGAAGATGCGCACCCCCGTGGTGATCCAGTGCCGGACGACACGCAGAACCTCGCTGTAGATGCCGTCGTGGTCGAGATCGAAATTGATCGGGTAGATGTCCTGGTACTTCTTGGGCGGATTCTCCGCATACGCGATCGTTCCGTCGGGCAGCACCGTGAACCATTCGGGGTGCGACTGCGCCCACGGGTGATCCGGTGCGCACTGCAACGCGAGGTCGAGCGCGACCTCGAGGTCGAGTTCCCGGGCGCGCGTCACGAAGTCGCGGAAATCGTCAACGGTGCCCAAGTCGGGGTGGATGGCGTCGTGGCCGCCTTCGTGAGAGCCGATCGCCCAGGGCGACCCGACGTCGTCGGATCCGGCGACCAACGTGTTGTTCGGACCCTTACGGTTGACTCTGCCGATCGGGTGGATCGGCGGCAGATACACCACGTCGAATCCCATGGCGGCGATGCGCGGAAGGTCGGCGGCAGCCGTCGCGAAGGTGCCGTGTCGTGGGGTGCCGTCGTCATTCCAGCCTCCCGTCGAGCGGGGGAAGAACTCGTACCACGAACCGAACAGCGCGCGGCGTCGCTCGGCGATCGTGGTGTAGGCACGCCCACGGGTGACGAGTTCGCGCAGCGGGTGCGCGCGGAGGATCTCGGTGACGTCGGGGGAGTAGGCGAGCGCGACACGTTCGGGCAGGGCGCGGTGCGACCGTAGGGCCGCAGACACAGCCAGAAGGGCAGGGCGGCTGCCTTTGGGAGCCGCCTTGGCGGTGCGCTCGAACAGTTGGGCGCCGATCTCCAGATCGTTGGCCAGATCCTCCGGACCCTGACCGACGTCGATTTTCGTTTCGACGGCGTGTCGCCACGTAGCGATCGGGTCGCTCCAGGCTTCGATCCGGTAGGTCCATCTGCCCGAGCTGGTCGGGGTGAACACCGCGTTGAACGTGTCGGGTTCGTAGCCCGGTGCCATGGGGATCCGCACGAGCTTCCCCATGGTTTCGGGGTCGGCAGCCGGGCCGCGCACCGCCAGAGTTGTCGCGAGGGCGTCGTGGCCCTCGCGCCACACCACGGCAGAGACGGGAACGACCTCGCCGACGACCGCCTTGGTCGGATACCTCCCGCCGTCGATCGCGGGTCGAACGTCGTCGATGGCGAGACGACCTGTCACGTGTTCTCCGTTCGCTGAGGCGGGCGGGGCCCGCGCCGAAATGAACCGTGGGTGTTCGTCCACAACCCTATTCCAGGTACCGGCAGAGTTCCGAGCATGCAGTCGGCCGTGGAAGCAACGACGGGCCCGCGAGGTCCCATCGGGAGCTGTCACGCGTGTCGAACGGGTCCCCGGCAGGGAGCTACCGGCACCGACTCCACATCCGTCGCATCTCCAGAGAACCTGGGTAGGATTCGCGGAGTGAAAGCCTTGCGTCGGTTCACCGTCCGAGCCCATCTGCCCGAGCCGCTCGCCGCGCTGGAGGCACTGACAACCAATTTGCGCTGGTCCTGGCACGCGCAGACCCAGGATCTGTTCGCATCCATCGACCCTGAGTTGTGGGTGAAGGTCGACGAGGATCCGGTCCGCCTGCTCGGTGAGATCGCCCCGTCGCGTCTCGATGCGCTGGCGACCGACAGCGACTTCCTCGCTCGGCTCGAAGCCGCTGCCGCTGACCTCGACCACTATCTGACGCGCCCGGCCTGGTATCAGCTCCAACGGGAACGCGGCACCGCCCTGCCGAAGGGGATCGCCTACTTCTCGATGGAGTTCGGTGTCACCGAGGTCCTTCCGAACTACTCGGGCGGACTCGGCATCCTCGCCGGCGACCACCTCAAGGCCGCCTCGGATCTCGGACTCCCGCTCATCGGTGTCGGACTGCTGTACCGCTCCGGCTACTTCAAGCAGTCGCTGAGCGCCGACGGCTGGCAGCTCGAGCACTACCCTTCGTACGACCCGCAGGGCCTTCCGTTGCGTCTGCTCACCGAGTCCGACGGTACGCCCGCGCTGGTACGCGTCGATGTGCCCGGCGCCCGCACCCTCGATGCGCGGGTCTGGATCGCGCAGGTGGGTCGGGTGCCGCTGCTTCTGCTCGACTCGGACATCGCGAGCAACGACGAAGACATGTGCCGGGTCACCGACCGCCTGTACGGCGGCGGCCAGGACCACCGCATCAAGCAGGAGATCCTCGCGGGCATCGGTGGGGTACGGGCCGTGCGCGCCTACACCCGCATCCACGGGTTGCCCGACCCCGAGGTGTTCCACATGAACGAGGGCCATGCAGGGTTCCTCGGAGCGGAACGAATCCGCGAACTCGTGACCACCACCGGTCTGGACTTCGACGAAGCCCTCGCTGCGGTGCGGGCCGGAACGGTGTTCACCACCCATACTCCAGTACCCGCGGGCATCGACCGCTTCCCGATCGATCTCGTCCGGCACTACTTCGCAGGCCCCAACGGCGAGAACGAGTCGGCGCTGCTGCCCGGCCTGACCGTCGACCGGATTCTCGCGCTCGGTCGTGAAGACGACCGCCACGTGTTCAACATGGCTCACCTGGGTCTGCGACTCGGGCAGCGATCCAACGGCGTGTCCAAGCTGCACGGTGAGGTCAGCCGCACGATGTTCGAGGGGCTGTGGCCCGGATTCGATGCGACAGAGGTGCCGATCGGGTCGGTGACAAACGGAGTTCACGCTCCCACGTGGGCGGCCCGCGAATGGTTCACGCTCGCGAATCGGCTCGCCGGACCGGACCGCGTCGAGGAAGCCCGCGGCTGGGAATTGCTGCAGGCCGTGGACCCGGCCGAACTGTGGTCCACCCGCAATGTCCTGCGCGGACAACTCGTCGACGAGGTTCGACGTCGCCTGCACAACTCGTGGCTCGAACGCGGCGCCACCGAGGCCGAACTCGGCTGGATCGGCACCGTCTTCGACCCCGACGCACTCACCGTGGGCTTCGCGCGCCGCGTGCCCACCTACAAGCGCCTGACGCTGATGCTGCGCGACCCGGATCGGTTGCGCGCTCTGCTGCTCGATGAAGAACGGCCCGTGCAGCTCGTCGTCGCAGGCAAGAGCCACCCCGCCGACGACGGAGGCAAGGGCCTGATCCAGCAGATCGTGCGATTCGCCGACCAGCACGACGTGCGGCACCGCATAGTTTTCCTGCCCGACTACGACATGTCGATGGCCCGCTTCCTGTACTGGGGGTGCGACGTGTGGCTCAACAACCCGCTGCGTCCGCTCGAAGCGTGCGGAACATCGGGCATGAAATCTGCGCTCAACGGCGGCCTGAACCTGTCCATCCGCGACGGATGGTGGGACGAGATGTTCGACGGCGAGAACGGGTGGGCCATCCCCACCGCGGATGGCGTCGACGATGTGCGACGCGACGACCTCGAAGCCGGAGCGCTGTACGAACTGCTCGAGCGTTCCGTGCTGCCCCGCTTCTACGATCGCGACGATCGCGACGTGCCCACCCGATGGATCGAGATGGTGCGCCACACCCTCGAGAAGCTCGGGCCCAAGGTCCTTGCCTCACGTATGGTCCGCGACTATGCCGTCGACTACTACACACCCGCTGCGGAAGCGGCGCGAGTGGTCGTCGCCGACGATTTTGCGGGGGCCAAGGCCCTCGCTGACTACCGGCACCGCATCGACTCCGCCTGGCCGGCGGTGAGGGTCGCGCAGGTCGACAGTCACGGTCTGCCGGAAAGCCCCGTCATCGGCTCGAGCCTCGGACTGATCGCACATGTCCAACTCGGTGGCCTGACTCCCGACGATGTGCAGGTGCAGGCGGTGTTCGGCAAGGTCGGCTCGGACGACACACTCAGCGACACCGTGACGGTGCCGATGAAACACTCGGGGGCCGATCCCCTCGGAGAGGAATTCACCGTCGACGTGCCGCTGCCGCTGTCGGGGGCGGTCGGATACACCGTCCGGGTGCTCCCGCATCACGACCTGATGGCAACCCCTGCCGAGTTCGGTATGGTTGCGCTGCCGTAAGCCGAGGAAGTGTGGATCCGAGCCCGGAATCCGGGCTCGGATCCACACTATTTTCGGGCGGGAACCTGATCGGCAGCGACTGCGTCGAACAGGTTATGAACCCGAGAGTGATTCACGAGATCATGGCGCGACAGGACGGCGTCATCACCCGCGACCAAGCACGCGCGCACGGAGTCAGTACCTCGGCGATCGACCGTAGGGTCCGATCGGGTGAATGGCGAACCCTCGGAAACGGTGTCTACCTACGTGCAGACCGCCCGCACACCGCGGCGGTTCGTTTACGGGCATCGGTTTATGGCGCAGGTCCGGGCGCAACTGCATGGGGGCCGAGTGCGGCATGGTGGCACGGGCTCTGCGAACGTCCCCCCGCACGCGCTTTCGTGACGATTCCGCAGCACCGAACACTCGGGCGCGGTCGTGAGGTCACGCTTCGTCGACGCGACCTCGACGAGCGCGACGTCGTCACCGTCAGGTCGTTGGTTGTGACCTCCTTGCCCTTGACCGTTCTCGAGGCTGCGGTCGCACTGCCGGACGGCTCGGTGCTCATGGACCGCGCGTTGCAACGACGTACCTCGTTGACCGCGCTGGAAGCAGCGCACGTCCGAAACTCGGGTCGCCGTGGTGCTCGATCGGCTCACCGGTTGTTGTGCGTCGCTCGTGCCGGGGGACATTCCGAAGCCGAACGTGTTCTGTACCGGTTGCTGCGCGACGCCGGCCTCACCGGGTGGCGCGCGCACGCCATGAGTTGCGGATTCGAGATCGATGTAGTGTTCGACGATGCACGGGTCGCTATCGAGGTCGATGGGTGGGCGTGGCATCGCGATGCACACCGGCACCGCCGTGATGCAGACAGGCAGAACATCCTGGTCAATGCGGGGTGGCACGTCCTGCGGTTCACGTGGCATTCGCTCACCCAGGAACCCGACGAGGTCGTCCGGCAGATCCGGGCGGCCCTGAACCGTTCTCGGTGAGCAAATCGTGTGGATCCGAGCCCGGAATCCGGGCTCGGATCCACACTTTCGTCAGCTGGTGAGCCGGGTGAGGGACTTGCGCACGATCTCCGGGTCGGTGGTCTCCCAGAATGGCGGTAGCGATGCCCGCAGATAACCGCCGTAGCGGGCTGTGGCCAGGCGTGAGTCGAGTACGGCGACGACCCCGCGATCGTCGGTTGCTCGCAGCAACCTTCCGACACCCTGAGCCAGGAGCAGCGCGGCGTGGTTCGCGGCGACGGCCATGAAACCGTTGCCACCCCGGGATTCGACGGCACGCTGCCGGGCCACCAGCAGCGGATCGTCGGGGCGGGGGAACGGGATCCGGTCGATGAGGACCAGCGAAAGAGACCGGCCGGGTACGTCGACGCCCTGCCACAGTGACAGCGTGCCGAACAGCGACGTCGCTTCGTCTGCCGCGAACTTCTCGACCAACGCACCCGTGGAATCGTCGCCCTGGCACATGATCGGGGTGGCCACTCGGTCGCGCAGAGCTTCGGTCGCGGTCTTCGCTGCACGCATCGACGAGAACAACCCCAGGGTACGGCCACCCGCAGCCGTGACCAGCTCGGCGATCTCATCGAGATGCGACGACGCGAGTCCGTCGCGGCCGGGTGGCGTGAGGTGCTTCGCGATGTACAGGATTCCGGACTTCGCGTGGTCGAACGGGGATCCGACGTCGACGGCATTCCACTTCAGCTCACTCCCGTCGGCGGGTGGTTCGACTCCGGACGCGGCCGCGGTCTCGCTACGCGACGGTGCTTGCGGGGGGAGCCCCCAGTTGACGGCCAGGCCGTCGAACGACCCCCCGACCGTGAGCGTCGCCGAGGTGAGCACCACCGTCGACTCACCGAACAACCGCGACCTGAGCAGCCCCCCGACCGACAGCGGTGCAATTCGCACCGTGCGGCGCACATTGCCGCGGAACTCGTCGGCGGACAGCCACACGACATCCTGGCGTTGCGCGGGATCGGGCTGTTCGAACGTGGTCAGCGCCCGGACCGCGCAATCGTGCACGTCGTCGATCTCGGCGAGCGCTTGGCTGCGGGCAGCTGCAGCTTCGGGATCAGTGCCCGGCTTGGCCGGACCGATCGCGGTGTGAACCGTCCACGCGGCATCGCGGATCGACGCAAGTGCAGCCGCAGCACCCTCGGGCATCGAATCCCACCGGGCGGCCGGAAGCTCCTCGAGTAGCGACTCCCAATTCTCGGCGGCACCCTCGAGCCGGTCGACGTCCTCATCTTCGACCAGCTTGACGCAGCGCCGCGCGGCTGCGGAGATGGTGCTGCCCGACAACTCGGCGGTCGCGACACCGGTGACCCGATCGACGAGTTCGTGCGCCTCGTCGATGACCACCACGTCGTGTTCGGGCAGGATGGCGATCCCCGTGATGGCGTCGATCGCGAGGAGGGCATGGTTGGTGACGACCACGTCGACCTGCGACGCTTCAGCGCGTGCGATCTCGGCAAAGCAGTCGTCGCCGACCGGGCAGCGTGCTTTGCCGAGGCATTCGCGGGCGGTGACGCTGAGCTGACGCCACGATTGATCGGAGACGCCGGGAGAGAGGTCGTCGCGGTCGCCTGTGTCGGTGGTCGACGACCATTCCGTCACGCGTCGCACCTCGCGGCCGATACGTGAGAGCGTGAACGCGTCGAACAGCTGGGCCTCGGCCGGTGCCTCCTCTGCGAGACCCGTGTGAATCTTGTTCAGGCAGAGATAGTTTCCGCGGCCCTTGAGAATTGCGAAGCGCGGCCGACGGCCGAGGGTCTCTGCGAGGGCCTCGGCGAGCCGCGGGAGATCGCGGTCGACGAGCTGGCGCTGCAGAGCGATGGTCGCGGTGGACACCACCACGGTCCGGCCGGTCTGCACCGCGTACCGGATGCTCGGCACGAGATACGCGAGCGACTTGCCGGTGCCGGTGCCCGCCTGCACCGCGAGGTGCTCACCGGTGTCGATGCAATGCGCCACCGCGGACGCCATGGTCAGCTGAGTGCGACGCTCCTTTCCGCCCAGAGCGTGCACCGCCGTACGCAGCAATTCGGGGACATCCGGGAGTTCTGGCACCGGGCCAGGGTAGCGGGACCCACCGTCAGGTTTCGGCGCCCACCCATGCGACCAGGTCGACACCTGCGCTACGCATCCGATCGAGCGCGGACTCGATGGTCGCGTCGGCAACGCCCGCGGTGTAGGGCAGCAGTACCCGCGTCCCGAAGTTCGCCTCGACGGCATCCAACGCCGTCGCGCGCACACAGTGATCGGTGGCGATTCCGACGATGTCGACATCTGTCACGCCGCGCTCGCGCAGCCACTGCGCAAGAGACTGCCCCGCATCGTCGACGCCCTCGAAACCCGAGTACGCGGCCTCATAGGCACCCTTCGAGAACACCGCTTCGACTCGCGACAACTCCAGATCCGGATGGAACCGGGCACCGGCGGTGTCGGCAAGACAATGTGGTGGCCAGGTATCGAGGAAGTCGGGATCGTCCGAGAAGTGCGCACCCGGATCCACGTGATGGTCGCGTGTCGCGACGACATGAGAGTAGTCGTCACCCCGCTCGGCGAGGAAACGCGTGATGGCGGACGCAACCGCGCTACCGCCACTCACTGCGAGAGCACCGCCCTCGCAGAAGTCGTTCTGCACATCGACTACCAGCAGTGCTCGCATCGACCTCACCTCCCGGTTGCCGCAGTCACGAAACGAGTGGGTATCGCCGGATCTCCGGCCGATATCGTCAGTCCCTCCCACGGCAGACTCACCATCGACTTCTTCAGGTTCTCCCTACTGTCTTCCAGGGTAGGGAGACCGGGAACCGGCTCGCCACCGCGGACCAGCGGAACCACGAGTTCCGTCGCGGTGCGACCCGCTCCGGTGGGCACCTCCAGGTGTTCGGGGTAGACGACCTCCTCGACGACAGTGCCGGTACTGCGCGCGTACCGCACCGCGCGCTTCGCACCGCCGCGCGATTCCTTGGCCGTACTGCGCTTCTCGACCGGTATGCCGTCGACCTCGACGAGTTTGTAGACCATGCCTGCGGTCGGTGCACCCGAACCCGTGACCAGCGATGTCCCGACCCCGTACGCATCGACAGGTTCGGCACGCAGACCCGCGATCGCGTACTCGTCCAAGTCGCCGGACATCACGATCTTCGTCCGCCTGGCGCCGAGGTCGTCGAGCTGCCTGCGCACCTGACGTGCCAGCACCCCGAGGTCCCCGGAGTCGATCCGGACACCACCGAGATCGGGACCCGCCACTTCGATCGCCGTCGCTACGCCCTGGGTGATGTCGTAGGTGTCCACGAGCAGAGTCGTATCGACACCGAGCGACTCGATCTGACTGCGGAATGCCGACGCCTCATTGCGGCCGTGCGCAGTGGTGTGCAGCAGGGTGAACGCGTGGGCGGCCGTCCCGGCGGCGGGAACCGCGTGACGCCGCGCCGCTTCGAGGTTCGAGGTCGAATCGAAGCCCGCGAGATACGCCGCGCGGGACGCAGCCACCGCAGCCTCCTCGTGAGTGCGGCGCGAGCCCATCTCGATCAGGGTGCGCCCGTCGGCCACGCTGACCATGCGCGCCGCGGCGGACGCGATAGCGCTGTCGTGATTGAAGATCGACAGCGCCAGCGTCTCGAGGAGCACACATTCGGCGAACGTGCCGCGGACGGACAGAATCGGCGAGCCGGGAAAATAGAAGTCGCCCTCGCGGTAGCCGTCGATATCGCCGCTGAACCGGAAATTGCGCAACCACGCTACGGTCGACGGTTCGAGGAAGTCCGCCGCAACGGCGAGCTCGGCGTCGCCGAACCGGAACGCGGGAAGCGCCTCGAGCAGTCGCCCGGTACCGGCGACCACCCCGTACCGGCGACCGGCGGGAAGCTTGCGTGCGAACAACTCGAAGACGCAGGGGCGATCGCCGGAACCGTCGGCCAGCGCGGCTTCGAGCATCGTCAGTTCGTACTTGTCCGTGAACAGTGCGGTGCTCACCGGCTTCGTGCCGGTGAATGTGACAGCCATCCGCTCACTCTAGAGCGAGCACGATGCCGGTGGGTTTTTCGAGTCGTGAGAACGCCGTACTCTGGATGCATGGCGCCGTGTTCCAGGACAACCCCCCTCGACGTCCGCCTGATCACCGCGGGTCAGGCCATGCCTGCCGAAGCGGAAGTCGTCGAAGAAATCGAGGCGGTCGACCGACCGTGGGTGACAGTCGTGTGGGACGACCCCGTCAACCTCATGCACTACGTGACCTTCATCTTCCAGAAGCTGTTCGGCTACAGCAAAGCCAAGGCGACCGAACTCATGCTCGAGGTGCACAACGAGGGCAGAGCCGTTGTGTCGAGCGGATCCCGTGACAAGATGGAACACGACGTGCAGCGTCTACATGCCGCAGGGCTGTGGGCCACGATGCAACGGGACGAATAAGGCGCCTACAGGAGGATCCGACCGACGTGCGGCAGTGGACCCGGAAGAACTCGCTGAGCGGCCCCAAACTTCGATCGGAGATGGACGGCCACGAAGCCTCCGTCCTGCGCTCCCTCGTCGCCTCGGTGCTCGGGATGCTGGAGGACCGATCCGCACAGGCACCTCGGGACGATCTTGCCGAACTCACCGGGCTGCGCACAGGTAACTCCACCCCACCCGAGATTCCGGCCCTCGAACGACTGCTCCCCAATTTCCACCGACCCGACGCGGACGCCTCCGTCAACGCCGACGACGAGGCAGGCGACCTCAACGGTGCACTCCGAAGCCTCCACGAACCGAGCATCATCGACGCGAAGCTGGCTGCCGGTGCCGTCATCCTGCGGACCGTTCCCGAAAAGGGCGGAAAGGTGGTCCTCAACCCGGAACAGGCCGAATCCTGGTTGTACGGGCTCAACGACGTGCGGCTCGCGCTGGGCACCACCCTTGGCATCGACACCGACACCCCCGAAACCCTCGACGAGGACGATCCCCGCGCACCGCATCTCGATGTCTACCACTGGCTGACCTGGATGCAGGACTCCCTCGTTCAGGCGTTGCTGCCGTGACGCCGGGACCTACGGATTCCCTCCTCGACGTGGCGGGCCTGCGCGTCGGCCACTGGCAGCAACTCGACGACCACGTCACTGTCGCCGGTGAACAACCCGGAACCGGCGCCGCCACCGGCTGCACCGTGATCCTCACGGACCGGCCCACAGTCGGTGCGGTCGATGTGCGCGGCGGCGGGCCAGGCACCCGCGAAACCGACCTGCTCGATCCGAGCCACTCGGTCCGGCACGTCGACGCTGTCCTCCTCACCGGGGGAAGTGCCTACGGCCTGGCCGCCGCAGACGGCGTGATGCGCTACCTCGAGGAACAGGGCCGCGGTATCCCGATGGGTGCGCCCGGCGCCGTGGTGCCGATCGTGCCCGGCGCCGTGATCTTCGATCTGCCCGTCGGGCACTGGCACACCCGGCCCACCGCCGAAGGCGGATACGCGGCCGCCGCGGCGGCCACCGACACGGCACTCCCGCGAGGATCCGTCGGTGCCGGCACCGCCGCGCGCGCGGGAGTGCTCAAGGGAGGAATCGGAAGCGCGAGTATCCGGCTGGGAGACGGACCGGCTGCGGGGGCCACCGTCGCCGCGCTGGTCGTGGCGAATCCTGTCGGGTCGGTCTTCGACCCCGCCACCGGATTGCCGTGGGCGACGACCACGACCCGAGCACCCGACCCCGGCCTCACCGCCCCGGACGCTGCCGAACTCGCCGCCGCCAACGCGCTCGGAGACAAGGGCACTGCGCTGAACACGACCATCGGCGTCGTCGCAACCGACGCGCGGCTGTCCAAAGCTGCGTGCCGCCGGGTTGCCGTGGCCGGACACGACGGTCTTGCCCGGGCGATCAGGCCGGCACATTCGCCCCTCGACGGCGACACGCTCTTCGCCCTGTCCACGGGCGCCACCGACCTCCCCGTGCCGGACGGCGTGCCCGACGCATTCCCCACCGACCTACCGATATTGGCGGCCGTCTGCGTGGCGGCGGCGGACGCAGTCGAACGCGCCATCGCCGACGCAGTCCTGTCCGCCGAGTCGGTCGCAGGAATCCCGTCCTACTTCGACACCTTCCCGTCCACTCGGATGCTGTGACCACGACAGACCCACACGTCACTCGGACAGACGTCACAATGGACGCATGACCATCCCGACGGGTACCCCGCCAACCGAACGACCGACGTGGCTGCGGTCCGGACTGTGGATCGGCGGCTTCGTGGCCTTCCTCTACGTCGTCGAGATCGTGGATCGGATACTGCCTGCCAACCTCCAGTCGGCCGGGATCGAACCTCGCACCGGTGACGGACTGTGGGGCATCCTGTTCGCGCCCATCTTGCACGGCGATTGGACACATCTGACCGCCAACACGGTGCCCGCACTCGTTTTGGGCTTCCTGGTCCTGCTGTCGTCCGGCGTCACCCGCGGCATCGCGGCGACCGTAGTCATCTGGGTGGTCGCCGGTGTCGGTACCTGGTTGTTCGCCGGCTCCGGCGAGAACCACATCGGTGCGTCGTCGCTCATCTTCGGGTGGTTGACCTACCTGATCATCCGGGGGATCTTCACCCGCAAGGGCGGACAGATCGTCCTCGGGCTCGTCGTTCTGTTCTTCTACGGCGGACTGTTGTGGGGAGTTCTGCCCAGCGACCCGTTCGTGTCGTGGCAAGGTCATCTCTTCGGGGCGATCGGTGGGGTCGTCGCGGCATGGCTGCTCTCGTCCGACGCGCGCCGTGCTCGAGCGGTGAAAGCGGCGGATCCGCTGCGCTGAACTCCGCGACCGGCGTCACGTCCGAACCGTGTGCCGATCCGTGGGTCACAGCATTGTTGTAACTGTGAGTCCACCCCGAAATCGGACGTCGGCTTCATCGACGACCTTCGGCATGGCAGCATGACCCTATGCGCATGACCGTTCTGGGGTGCTCGGGCAGTGTGGCCGGGCCGGATTCTCCCGCATCCGGGTATCTGCTCACCGCGCCCGATACCCCGCCCCTGGTCATCGACTTCGGTCCGGGAGTGCTCGGGGCCCTGCAACGTCACGCCGATCCCGGTGAGGTGTCTGTACTCCTGTCCCACCTCCACGCGGACCACTGTCTCGACATCCCCGGCCTCCTCGTGTGGCGCCGCTACTCCCCGAACGCCCCCACCGGGAGGGTTCCCGTATACGGTCCGGCAGGTACCGAGCAACGCCTCGGTGTCGCCTCGGCGGAGGTGGCGGGGGAGATCGACGACGTCTCCGACACCCTCGACATCCGACGCCTGAGCGACGGCGGGACGTTCAAGTTCGGTGCGCTCACCATCAGCTCCACCAAGGTCAACCATCCTCCGGAGGCGTACGGTTTCCGGATCACCAGCGACTCCGGCCGCACGATCGTCTACACCGGCGACACCGGCATGTGCGATCAGGTCGTCGAGCTCGCCCGCGGCGCCGACGTGCTGCTGTCCGAAGCGTCCTGGACTCACGCGCCAGGAGCGCGCCCCGAAGGAATCCACCTGTCGGGTACCGAGGCGGGGCAGGTCGCTGCCCGTGCCGGAGTCGGCGAACTGTTGCTCACCCACATCCCACCGTGGACGTCTCGCGAAGATGTCATAGCGGAGGCAAAGGCCGAGTTCCACGGTCCGGTGCATGCAGTGACCTCCGGAGACGTCTACCGCATCTGAGTCGTTTCGTTCGCATCCCCTAGGCTCGTCCGGGTGACGACACGAGCAGATGGCAGGGAAGACGACCAACTCCGCAACATCAAGATCACCCGAGGGTTCACCGACCACCCCGCGGGTTCGGTCCTCGTCGAATTCGGACAGACTCGTGTGATGTGCACCGCGAGCGTCGAAGAAGGGGTACCGCGGTGGCGTCGAGGTTCGGGTCTGGGCTGGCTCACTGCCGAATACGCGATGCTGCCCGCCGCCACGCACACCCGTAGCGGCCGCGAATCAGTGAAGGGCAAGGTCGGTGGCCGCACCCAGGAAATCAGTCGACTCGTCGGCCGCTCCCTGCGTGCGTGCATCGACCTCGCCGCCATCGGTGAGAACACGATCGCCTTGGACTGCGACGTCCTGCAGGCAGACGGAGGAACCCGCACGGCTGCCATCACCGGTGCCTACGTGGCCCTCGCCGACGCGGTCACCTGGCTTCGAGCGGCAGGTCGCCTTGCCGATCCGCAGCCGCTGTCGTGCCAGATCGCGGCCATCAGCGTCGGTGTCGTCGACGGTCGAGTCAGGCTCGACCTCCCGTACGAGGAGGATTCGCGCGCCGAGGTCGATATGAACGTCATCGCCACCGATACGGGCACCCTCGTCGAGATCCAGGGCACCGGCGAAGGCGCCACTTTCCCGCGTACGACGCTCGACAAACTGCTCGACTCGGCGCTCGGTGGCATCGAGGAACTGTGCCGCATCCAGCGCGAGGTCCTCGAACAGCCGTATCCCGGTGTCCTGCCGGAACCCACCGCCGAGCCGGCGAAGAAGAAGTTCGGTGCCTGACGTGGCCACACGAGTGCTCGTGGCAAGCCGGAACGCGAAGAAACTCCGGGAGTTGCAACGGGTTCTCGACGGTGCGGGCATCGCCGGGATCGAACCCGTCGGTCTCGACGCTGTTCCCCCCTACCCGGAAGCCCCCGAGACCGGCGCGACGTTCGAGGAGAATGCTGCGGCGAAGGCTCGTGACGGCGTGCTGGCGACAGGGATGGCCTGCATCGCGGATGATTCCGGACTCGAAGTCGACGCTCTTCGCGGCATGCCCGGAGTGCTGTCGGCGCGGTGGAGCGGCACACACGGTGACGATGCTGCGAACACGGCGCTTCTTCTCGCCCAGTTGAACGATGTGCCCGACGAGCGTCGGGGCGCCGCCTTCGTGTCGGCCTGCGCGTTCGCTGTCCCCGACGGCGACACCGTCGCCGTCACCGTGGTGCGCGGCGAGTGGCGTGGCGCGATCGCACATGCTCCTCGGGGTGAGAACGGGTTCGGCTACGACCCCGTTTTCGTGCCCGAAGCGGAGGGCCGCACCGCGGCGCAGCTCAGCGCCGAAGAAAAGGATGCCGCGTCGCACCGGGGTCGCGCACTCGCTCAGCTGGTGCCTGCGCTTGCTGCGTTCGCGAGCAGGTGACCGGGGAGTCCGGGGTGCGGTAAACCGCACCCTGGACCTTCGATTCTGTCCGGAAACCCCCAGCGACGTGCAGGTTTTCGGTTCCTAGTGTTGAATTCATGAACCTGGAACCCAAGTCCTATCTCGCCGCGACCTCTGAACTTGACGGTGTCGCCGGGGTCGCTGTCGACCTGATGGAGAAGCTCGGCGCGATCGGTGCCGGCATCGCGGTGGCGGCCGAGAATCTGTTTCCCCCGATCCCGAGCGAAGTGATCCTGCCCCTCGCCGGATTCGCTGCGGCTCGAGGGGACCTGTCTCTGATCGGAGCGTTGGTGTGGACCACAGTCGGTTCGGTGGTCGGCGCACTGGCCCTGTATCTCGTCGGTGCCGTCCTCGGACGCGACCGGATGTACCGCCTGGTCGACAGGCTCCCGCTCGTCCACGCCGGCGATCTCGCCCGCAGTGAGCATTGGTTCGAGCGCCACGGCACGAAAGCCATCCTGGTCGGCCGCATGATCCCGATCGTGCGGAGTCTGATCTCGGTGCCGGCCGGTGTGGT
This sequence comes from Rhodococcus ruitaii, assembly GCF_055230935.1. Classification (NCBI taxonomy): domain Bacteria; kingdom Bacillati; phylum Actinomycetota; class Actinomycetes; order Mycobacteriales; family Nocardiaceae; genus Rhodococcus; species Rhodococcus ruitaii. The sequence goes on from NZ_JBUYWC010000020.1 coordinate 30,033, forward strand.
CCGGATGCCGGTCGGTCTGTTCGTGGTGCTGACTGGCGTCGGCAGTGCGCTGTGGAACTCGGTGTTCGTCCTCGCGGGTTACAGCCTGGGCGAGAACTGGCACGTTGTCGAGGAGTACGCATCGATGCTGCAGAAACTCGTCATCATCATTGTGGTCGTCGCCGGTGTGGTCTTCGGGACCCTGCGTGTTCGGCGCGGCACCACGAAGCCTGCCCGTCGTGACGTGACGATGCGGGTAGCCTCGCGCCGTGACCACGATGCGTGATGCTCGACCCGTCGTGCGGGCTCTGCGGGCGGTGTTCGGCGCGCTCCTCGGCGCCGGCACCGCTGTTTCGGGCGCCGCAGCGGGAACTCCGACGGCCACAGCGCGCCGTGCCCGCGACGACAGAGAACGGCTGGTCAGATGGTTTGGAGTAGCCGCCGTCCGTGAACTTCCCGACCGGGACCCCGTCCGCTATTTCAGGCGCCGTTGTATCTATGCGCCCGCTACGGGTGTCGTGCTCGTCGCCGGTCTCACGGTCACGCTGGTCTATTCGTTGTGGGCGCTCCTTCTGCTGGTCACCGCACGCATCCCGGTGGTGGACGGGGCGGTGTCGCTCGGTGTGGGTGTGGTTGCGGTTTATCTGCTGCTCCGGCTTGCGATCGTGGCGGGCAAGTGGGATACCGGACTCGCGCTTCGATACCTCGGGGACGACACGACGCGAGCCCGTCTGCGCGAACTCGAACGGACCCGCGCCGACGTCATCGCGGCCATCGACGATGAGCGACGTCGGATCGAACGTGCACTCCACGACGGTGTGCAGCAGCGCGCAGTGGTGCTCGCGCTGGACCTGGGGCGTGCACGAAGGTCCGCGGAACGCGGAGGCCATGACGACCTGACGGCAGCATTGGATACCGCTGTCGGGCAGTCGCAGGAGCTACTCGCCGATTTGCGCGATGTCGCGTGGCGCATCTACCCCGCAGCACTCGACGAGCATGGGCTCGCGGAGGCACTGAAAGCGTTACCCTCGCACACGGCGCTCCCCATCGACATCGATGTGGCCGTCGAACGCGAACCCGCACGAGACGTGTCGGCCGCCGCGTACTACGTGTGCGCCGAGGCGGTAACCAATGCGACGAAACACTCAGGCGCGCACAGAATCTCCGTCAGGGTGATGGCCGGTCGTGATCACGTCACCGTCACTGCTACCGACGACGGTCGTGGAGGGGCGGATCCCGGCGGAATCGGACTGACCGGCTTGCGGCGACGTGTCGCAGCCCTCGACGGGGCCTTCCGGGTCGACAGTCCGGACGGTGGTCCGACGGTAGTGGAAGCGAGGATCCCGTGCGCATCGTGATCGGGGAGGACTCGACGCTGCTGCGTGAGGGACTCGTGCGTCTGCTCGCCGACGAAGGCCACGAGGTGACGGCCGCGGTGGGCAGCGCCGTCGAAGTGCTGCGCGCAGTGGATAACGAGCCACCTGATCTGGTTCTCCTCGACGTGCGCATGCCCCCGACGTTCACCACGGAAGGACTTGACGCCGCGCTACATCTCAAGACGGAACGGCCGGAACTCGGCGTGCTGGTGTTATCCCAATATGTCGAGCAGCGAAACGCTGTGCAGTTGCTGACCACAGGAATCGGTGGCGTCGGGTACCTGTTGAAAGACCGTGTCGCGCATATCGACACGTTCCTCACGGACCTTGTACGTGTCGCATCGGGGGGCACGGCCTTCGATCCGGAGCTTGTGCGTCGACTGTTCGCGCGCGACAAGGACGACGATCCACTCGCCGCGCTGACGCCGCGCGAACACGACGTGCTCGAACTCGTCGCGAGGGGGTTGACGAATGCCGGTGTCGCCGAGCAATTGTCGATGTCCGTCAGTGCCGTCGAGAAGCACGTGAACGCGATCTTCGGAAAGCTCGACCTGCCTCGCGATACAACACAGAGCCGTCGGGTGCGTGCCGTGCTCCTCTATCTCGAGAAGACCCGCTGAACAGATAGGCGATCCTCGTCATCTGGCGCGAACAGATTCCCGACTGGAACTCCTGGAGAAGGGCGCACGCGCATTCCGGGTGGGACGCACTACCACGTGGTGCTGGTGCAGGACGACGTCACATCCGCGGGCGCTGCCCTGTCACGCGCACTCGTCGACGGCCACCGCACTCTCGACCTCGGGAAGCACCCGGGCCTCCTCGGCCGGTACGAGTGGCTGCGCCTGCTCAGCATGCTTCGGTTCTTCCTCAGCAAACGAGGACTGGACGATCTGGGACTGCCGTCGGTCCCGCCTGCGGTGGTGTTACCAGTCGTGGCGGCGAACATCGTGAAACCGGTGTTGATCAAGCGAACATCGGAGGGGCGCCGGTTCCTCGAGTATCTCGGCGACCGGGCCGCGCGCCGCGAACTCCGCTCGAAGTCCGGACGCGAACGCGCCGATGTCGGGAAACTCGAGATCTGATTCAGAGCGACCAGCGCATGGCGACGTGAGTTCCGGCCTGACTCGGCGTCACCACCATCTCTGTGGACAGGCTGCGCATCAGGGTGAGACCGTGGCCGCGAGATCCGTATCCGGTTCGATCCAAGACATCGCGCCACCTGCCATGATCGGCGACAGTCACCTCGAGGTGCCGGTCTTGAGGTCGGTAGACGGCCTCGAGGTCCACCGTGGCAGATGGGTCGTTCGCCGAGTAGGCATGTTCGACGGCGTTCGCCATGGCCTCATAGCTCGCCAGCACCACGTCCTGTTCGTGTTCGGGCCCGAGGTGCAGATTGCCCAGCCACTGCTGCATCGAGCGGCGTACCCCGGCGATATCGGACGGATCCGCACGTACCCCGTGGAAAAAGATTCCACCGGACTCGAACGACGCAGACCCTGATGGGTGAGTCGGCATGGCTCCCTCTGTTCGTCGAGACGGGCAGCACTATTCCGGCGGTGCTGCCGGTTCGCCGCTCAACGCGGAAAGAGCATCGTCGAGTTCCGGATGGATCGCAAGGACCTCTCCCAGACCGAGAAGCTCGAGCGGTCGTGCGGTGGCATTCCCGTTTGCCACCACCGCGAATTCGACGCTGCCGGCGGTGCGCTTCGACAACTCCACCAATAAGGCCATACCCATTGATGCGAGAAAACTCACCTCGGTGAGATCGACGATCAAACCGGAGGGGCTGTCGGTGGTGAGCAGGCCGAGGGCCTGTTCCTCCAGCAGCGGTGCGCTGGAGAGATCGACATCCCCGCGCACGGACAACACCGTGACAGACCCCGACCGTGTCGTCGACAGGCCCATGTGGGGGTGTTCCGTTGATCGTTCATTCACAGGGACCATCATGCAAGATCACTCCGAAGGATGCGAGCGTGCCCGGTTGTGAGGTCGTCGCGCAGGCATGAGGACACGCCAGTGGGTAGTGTTCCGCGAGGGTGTCGGCGTGAAATGCCGATTCCCGGGGGCCGCCGTGATCAGGAGGAACGACCGCCGTGGATGCGCAACGACCGGGGGAAGGGGCGAATGCGCCGTTGCTGTTGCTGATCGAGGACGACGCCGGCGACGCGCTGCTCGTCGAAGAACTCGTCGCCGACAGCGCCCCGGACATGAAGGTCGTGTGGGTACAGTCGCTCGCCGAGGCCCGCGACACACTGACCGAGAGCACACCCGACTGCGTGCTGCTCGATCTCCACCTCCCGGATGCCCACGGTGTCGAAGCCGTCGCCCGGGTACAGGACTACGCCGAAACCGTACCGATCGTCGTGCTCACCGGCCTCGCCGAGGAACAGACCGGGCTTGCCGCGGTGGCTGTCGGTGCACAGGATTACCTCGTCAAAGGCAGGGTCGAACCCGAGTTGTTCGGTCGTGCCGTGCGGTACGCGATCCAACGTAAACAGGCAGAACAACATGCTGCGGCGCTCCAGGCGAGCGAATTGCACGCGCAGGAGAATGCGAGACTTGAACGAGGTCTGCTGCCGTCGCCACTGCTACGCGCGAACGATGTAGAAGTCGTGGCCCGATACCGTCCGGGCCGTGCATCTGCGCTGCTCGGCGGAGACTTCTACGACGTCGTCCAAACCGACGACGGTGCGGTGCACGCACTCATCGGGGATGTTGCCGGGCACGGCCCCGACGAAGCGGCCGTCGGTGTTGCCCTACGCATCGCGTGGCGCACACTGGTCCTGAGCGGCATCGTCGGCGAGCAGCAGATGCAGAAGCTCGAGGAGATCCTTCTCGCGGAACGGGCGGAGGATCGCGTTTTCGCCACCGTGACGACCATTGTCATGGCGCCCGACCGGACCGGTGTATCGGTGATACGAGCGGGGCATCCGGGGCTGCTTCTGCGTTCCGGGCATGCGGTCGAGTGGGTCGAAGCACCTGGTGGTCCTGCACTCGGGCTGATCCCGGGTGCCGCCAACTGGCCCCTCCACGCCTTCGAGCTACCTCCGGAAGGTGCGCTCGTGTTGTTCACGGACGGGCTGTTCGAAGGACATACCGGCGCCGGGCGCGAACGCCTGGGCGAGTTGGGCCTTCTGGAACTCGCGCGCAACGGCGGGCGTCTCGAATCCGACGAGTTCGCCGACGCGCTCGTGCGTGATGCCGAGAAACTCGCCGAGGCGCACGGCGGTCTGGCCGACGACGTTGCACTGGTGCATGTGCGATGGAACAGGACCACGAACCGATGACCGACCCGAGCTCCGGCGATCGCAGTTCGTCCGCGTACGATCGGCCACCACTGCGTGATCGTGCACCGCTGCGTGATCGTGCACCGCTGCGTGATCGTGCACCGCTGCGTGATCGTGCACCACTGCGTGATCGTGCACCACTGTGGTCGCGACTCACCGTACGAGGATGGGTGATCCTCGTTCTGGGACTGGTGATCGTGGGGGTCAGCGTCGCCGCCATCGTCGGTGCGCGCTCGTTGAGCCGCACAGTGGAGGTGTCCAACTATCTGCGTGACGTGATCCAACCCGCGGAGATCGAGGCCGGTCGTCTGCAGAGCGCACTCCTGAATCAAGAGACCGGCGTGCGGGGATACATTACTTCTGCCGACCCTGCCCTGCTCGAGCCCTATAGAGTAGGTCGCGAGGAAGAAGCTCGCGCAGCCGCGGCGTTCCTTTCGCTGATCGAGAAACAAGAAGCGGTACCGGGTGTGAACGAACGGCTGATCGCCGACGCCCGAGCAATCGACGACGCGGCGAATCAATGGCGCGAACTGTACGCGGTTCCGCTGATGGACTCGGTCGTGCCCGGGGAACCGCGCGCGGTGGACGTTGCCGTCACCGAATCGGGCGCGTCGGCATTCGATCAGCTGCGACAGCTGTTCGAGGTCCAGGCCTCGGATCTGGCGGATGCGCGAGACGATGCCGGTGCCGTCCTCGACGACGTACGCTCCATGCGAGACCGCTTGTTCACCACCATGATCGTGGTGTTCCTCCTCAGCGGTATCTGCGTGGCGCTGCTGGTTCATTCCCTCATCGTCCGTCCGCTCACTCGGCTACGAGAGGAAACCCGCAAGGTCGCGGCCGGAAACTTCGGTCAGCGCATCAGCGTCGACGGCCCCAGCGACATCCGCGCACTCGCCATCGACGTGGACGGAATGCGGGCACGTCTCGCACACGAACTGGATGTGTCGAAAGAACACCACGCTCAGGTGGAAGCACAGGCGATGGAACTCAGCCGATCCAACGCCGAACTCGAGCAGTTCGCCTACGTCGCATCGCACGACCTGCAGGAACCACTCCGCAAGGTCGCGTCATTCTGCCAACTCCTCGAAAAGCGGTACGGCGACCGGCTCGACGAGCGTGGTCACCAATACATCGCCTTCGCGGTCGACGGCGCCAAACGAATGCAGGTCCTCATCAACGATCTGCTCACATTCTCCCGCGTGGGCAGGGTAGGCGACACGCACGTCGCCGTCGAACTCGATCGGTCGCTCGACTCGGCACTCGGTAACCTCTCCGAATTGATCGACGAAACCGGAGCGGAGATCGAGCGACCCACGGGGTTGCCGGAGATCACCGGCGACCCCACATTGATGAATATGCTGTGGCAGAATCTGGTGGGCAATGCGATCAAATTCCGGAAGCCGGATCGGGCTCCTGTTGTGCGGATCGCGTCTGAGCAGGTGGGTGAGGGCGCTGGCGCAAACTGGCAGATCAGCGTCAGCGACAACGGCATCGGCATCGCCGAGGAATTCGCCGAGAAGGTATTCGTGATCTTCCAGCGCCTCCACGGTCGCGAAGCATACGGCGGTACGGGTATCGGACTCGCTCTGTGCCGCAAGATCGTCGAATACCACGGCGGAGAGATCTGGATCGACCACGGATACACGGATGGTTGCCGCTTCTGTTTTACGATTCCCGTGTCGCGGGAATCCACGCCCACGACCGAGGACGCTTCCGAAGGAGCCCATGCATGACCGCGACCGGAAAGCCCATCGACGTACTTCTGGTCGAAGACGATCCCGGCGACGAGCTGATGACGCGGGAAGCGTTCGAAGACAACAAGATCGGGAACAATCTTCACGTCGTCCGCGACGGTGAGCAAGCACTCGACTTCCTGTATCAGCGTGGCGAGTATGCCGGCGCACCGCGTCCGGACCTGATCCTGCTCGATCTCAACCTGCCCAAGTACGACGGACGCCAGGTACTCGAGAAGATCAAATCCGATCTCGATCTCTCGTATATCCCGGTGGTCGTGCTGACCACCTCGTCTGCGGAGGAGGACATCCTGCGCAGCTACCGGTTGCACGCCAACGCGTATGTCACCAAACCCGTCGACCTCGACCAATTCATCAAGGCCGTCAAACAGATCGACGAGTTCTTCGTGCAGGTAGTGCGGTTACCCACACGCTGAGCACCTACAGCAGGCCCGCGGAGTCAGACTCCGAAGTCCGCCTTGACCTGCTTGGTGCGCTGATGCTCGACGTAGAACGACAGGAACGGTACGGTGCCCGCGAGCAGCGTGCCGATAGTGCGCGAGAACGGCCAGCGCACCTTGATCGACAGATCGAAGGTGAGCACGAGATAGACCGCATACACCCAGCCGTGCACGATCGCGATCCACGACGGGAGGTCCTCGATGCCGATGATGTACTTCGCGATCATCTCTGCAGTGAGGACGAGCAGCCAGACGCCGGTGGCGTACGCGAGCACGCGGTACCGCAGCAGCGCGGAGCCGATCTTCTTGCGATCAGCGTCGCTGACGGTGCGGGGAGTCGCGGCTGCCTGGTCGGACGCCTCGGGGGTGGTGCTCACTGACCGCTCCTCTCGGACCCGCGCGAGAGTTGCGCGAGGTACTCGTTGTATTCCCGGGCCTGCTTCGCCTCGAGATCGTTCGCGGTGTCGTCGGACTCGTCGATCGAGACCTTCGGGCGGCTCGGCAGAAGATCCACCGGGATCTCTGTGGGTTCCGCGCGCTTCGGTGCGTGTGTGCCATCCGGGTCGTCGGCCTGAGCTTCTTCGGCCTCGAGTTTGACGAAACGCCGATACGCGTAGATGCAGAAGAACGCGAACGCCGGCCACTGGAACGCGTAACCGAGATTCTGTCCGTTACCGCCGACCGCTTCGAAGCGTGTCCATTGCCAATACCCGAGAGCCAGGCACCCGGCCGCGGCGACGACCACCAACACGATCAGAGCCACGCGACGCGGGGGACGGTATTCGGACACAACTTCGACGGTACCTGAGCACCGCACCGACCTGCCAAGACGGACCGAGCGCCGTGGGCGAGGTCACGTGGTTTCGGCGTCTCGGTGTCGTGATGGCGCCTCGGTGTCGTGATGTCACTGCCGTGAAGTCGCGACCCGCGCAACTTCTGCGGGGTCGATCAGGTGTGAATGGTCGTCGTCGCCGACGTCGATCTGCACGACCTCGATGCGTCCGTTGAACTTACTGGCGCCGGCGTAGTCGTTGCTCACCGGCATGCCGAAATCGTCTCCGATATCGGTGGTCTCCTCTGCGGAGAAGATCATCGGTTGGGTCCTGTCGACGCGGCCGGTACCCACACTGCGGCCATCGACGTAGAGGGTGACGTCTCCGCCCATTGCGAGGCCATCACCGTCATACGCGAATTGGACGCGGATCTGATGTGTGCCAGCCGGGACGTCTTCGGTCGCGCCGACCGTGTATTCTTCGATGCCGAGAAGGTTGTAGACGAACTTCACGCGTCCATCGCGCACGTAGAGAGCCCAGCCACCGAAGCGGCCGCCCTGAGCGATCACCACACCGTTGGTGGGGCCTTTCTTCGGTGTCTCGATCGCCGCGGTTACTGAGAACGACCGGTTCTTGAGGTCGATCACGCTGTGTTCGCTGAGCCGCTTCATCCCGGGGAACAGCACCTGCCTGCTGCCCGTCACCAATTGTGGTCTGCCAGCGATGGTCGGATTGAGTCGTTCGAATCGGCGGTCATCAATGGGGAGCACGTTGTACTTCACCGCTTCGATCAACCAGAGACGTTGCAACGACGCGAGTTTGTCGGGCATATCGGCTGCGAGATCCCGTGCTTGCGACCAGTCGGTCGTGCCGTCGTAGAGTTCCCAAACATCGTCGTCGAGGGCCGGAAGCTCTTCGTTCGGCAGCCAAGGTGTGCTGTGCCGGGTGACCGCGCTCCAGCCCTTGAAATAGATCCCGCGGTTGCCGGCCATTTCGAAATACTGCAGGTCGTGCTGCTCCGGCGCGTCGGGGTCGTCGAAGGTGTACATCATGCTCGGGCCTTCGAGCGGGGATTGCTGCACCCCGTTGACGAAGGTCGGTTCCGGCAACCCGGCCGCCTCGAGCACGGTCGCCGCCACATCGATGACGTGGGTGAACTGTGAGCGGATCTGGCCCTTGCTGCGGATTCCGGCAGGCCAGTGGACGACTGCGCCGTTACGAGTGCCACCCCAGTGGGAGGCGACTTGCTTGGTCCACTGGAAAGGCGCGCACATCGCCCACGCCCACCCCACCGAATAATGGTTGTAGGCGTCCGGGGTACCGAGTTTCTCCTTCATCGCTGCCATGAACTCGGGAGTTTCGATAGCTGCGAGGCCATTGAAGTTCGCCATCTCGTTGAACGCGCCGTTGACGGTTCCCTCCGCCGAGGCGCCGTTGTCGCCGACAATGTAATAGACGAGGGTGTTGTCGAGAGCACCGAGCGCCTCGATTGCATCGACCACACGACCGACATGAAAGTCCGTGTGTTCAAGAAAGCCCGCGTAGACCTCCATCTGGCGTTCCAGAACCGGCTTGAGCACGTCGTCCATCTCGTCCCATGCAGGGATCGCCTCCGGCCGCGCGGTTAGTTCTGTGTCTGCCGGTACGACACCTCGTCGCTTCTGCTGCGCAAGAATCGACTCTCGCTGCGCATCCCATCCGTCCGCGAACCGGCCCGCGTACTTGTCCGCCCACTCTGCGGGAACATGATGCGGAGCGTGGGTCGCGCCCGGGGCGAAGTAGACGAAGAACGGCTTGTTCGGCGCGAGTGATTTCTGGGTGCGGATCCAGTCGATCGCGCGGTCGGCGAGGTCCTCGGTGAGGTGGTAGCCCTCCTCGGGACTCCTGTCCGCCTCCACAGGGACGATGCCGTCGTACAGGGCGGGGTAGTACTGGTTGTTCTCGCCGCCGATGAAGCCGTAGAAGTGTTCGAAGCCGCCCCCTCCGGTGGGCCAGGCGTCGAATGGCCCGACGGGAGACGTCTGCCATGGAGGAACCTCGTGGCACTTGCCGAACTGCGCCGTCGAATACCCGTTGAGTTTCAAGGTCATGGCCAACGGTGCCTTGGTGTTCGGTCGCAGCCCCGACGACCCGGGTGCCGACGTGGCGGTCTCGGTGATCATGCCCATTCCCACCGAGTGGTGATTGCGGCCGCTGAGCAGCGCAGCGCGGGTCGGCGCGCACAGAGCGGTGGTGTGGAACCGGTTGTACGTGAGACCGTCGCGCTGCAGACGCTCCGCGGTCGGGTTGTGCACCGGACCGCCGAAAGCGCTGCTGGCACCGAAACCTACGTCGTCGAGGAGGACCACCAGGACATTCGGTGCGCCCTCCGGAGGTAGTAGGGGTTCGATGGGTGGGAAGGCCGTGTCCGGGTCCTTCGCGTCGTACGTGATCAGTCCGAGGTGCTGCCGGTCGGGAATCGGAAGGACCTCACGTCTCTTCGTCATGGTGCGATACATCCTTTCATCGAATGGAGTGCTTGTGACAAGCGCTCTGCAATGGTCAGGTCGAGTCGACCGGCTTGCGTGCTCTCGTGACGACCGGCCGGACGACGACCTCGAGGAGCATCAGTGCGACCAGGGCGATCACCACGGTCCATCCGACGACCGCTCCGGTCGGGTAGTTCCAGAACACGATCACCAGCACGGCCACGGCGATGATCGCCGCCCGCGCCGGTACGCGGGCGTGCGTCAGCCACACCTCGACGGTGCTCGGAGTGCGGGTGCTGTCCGGGTTCCTCAGCTTGTTCATCCCGTAACCGAACCCGCGACGTACCGCCATCGCCGACGACGATCCGCCGATCAGGTAGGCGCCGACCGCCACCACCAGCCCCGTGACCAACACCGCGCGCAGGGTCGTGCGCAACGGTGTCGCGGCGGTGTCGAACAACACCGCCGCCGCGTCGGGTGAGCGCACCTCGGCCGGAAGATTGTCCAGGTACAGCGACCGGCCGATGAGTATCGCCGATGCGAGGACGAGCATGGCGACGACGAAGGTCATGCCGACCGCGGACAGCGCCCGAAGTCGCGAACCGCGCGGCGCAGCCCAGATCGCTCCCGCCGCTACGAGCAGCGTCAGCCATGGAAGGACCCCGGAGGCATTGTCGAGGGCGGTGACAGCGCGCTGGGCTTTCACGAGTTCGGGAGACTGGAACAACACGAACTGCTTGTCGATCTCCGGGATATTGTCGGCGAACGTGAACCCGCGGTCGACGAGCAGCGTCTTGGCTCGTTCGATGATCGGGGCGAGATTCAGGCTCACCGTCCCGCTTTCGTCGATCTGAACGGCCTCGACGCGGGTGTCCCCGGTCAACACCGCGGCGAGTCTGTCGTGCGCTGTGCGGTTCGCCTGGATCCACAGGCTCTCGAACTGGTCCGATGCAACCAGGCTGCTGACGGTGTCGTGCACGAAGCTTTCCGCCTGCCCCACGAGGACCGGAGCCAGACCCACCACCGGTTCCAACCGCGGCCTGTCTTCGGTCAGTGCGCTCAAGGCATCCGTGGTGAGTCCTTCGACGTCGACCTGGGAGAAGATCTCCTCGGTCACCCGATCGGTGACCGCGCCTTGGATCACCGGATCGGAGGCGAGCGGTGTCACCATGGTCACGTAACGGTCGGTGTCGAGTATCTCGCTGCGCGCGAAGCGGGCGACCACTGAGCTGATGGCAAGTAGGCCCATGAGCACCAGCAGGATGACCACCGCGGTCCAGCGGAGGGCGCGTCCGCGCGCGGGACGCTCGATATCGGTTCGGGGGGCCGGGGCCGCACCGGGAGACTGTCTCCGTAGTTCCGCGACCTCGAGCCGAAGCCGCTCGAGTTCACGACGCTCGCCGGAACTCAGCGGGGCATCCTCGGAGGGCTGATCGGGCGACGACTGAGTGGGCTCGGTCATGTGGGCGCCTATCCTTCGCGTGCCGGCCGGGCGCCGGAGTCGCCTCGCACCGATACTCACGAGGTTCCACGTCAGAGGTGGTATCCGCTTCACCTCTGGAGGATGAAGTCGACGTCCGTGGCGGCTCAGGGCACAGTGAGAGGATTTCAGGTCTGTGCGACGAACAGCATCGAAGCAGCAGGCACGGGAGGGTGGCTTTCAGGCGGAACTGGAGTTGACGCTTGAATTGATAGCAGTCAATATAGACGAATGTCGAATCAGCTGTCGAGTGGGGCCGAGCCGTGCTGCCCACCGCTCTCGCGTGAGCCCCTCACCTCCGATTGGGCCACCGACCTGGCCCGCATGTTCAAGGCTCTCGGTGATCCGGTGCGGCTGCGGATGCTCAGTCTGATCGCCAGCCACCAGGGCGGGGAAAGCTGCGTGTGCGACATCAGCCCCGCCTTCGACCTGTCGCAACCCACCATCTCGCATCACCTCAAGGTGCTGCGCGAAGGCGGGCTGCTCGACTGCGAGCGTCGAGGCACCTGGGTGTACTACCGTGTGATCCCCGCCGCGCTCGAACGGCTCTCCGCGGTGCTCGCCACCGAATCCGGGGTCGTACCCGCCTCGGCCTGCACCCCGGCTGCCGCACTCGCAGAGACCCTCGCATGACCGCGACCACCGAGCATCGCTCTGTCGCCGGGAAGATGTCGGTCCTCGACCGGTTCCTCGCCGTGTGGATCGGCATCGCCATGGTCGCCGGTCTGCTGCTCGGCCGCCTGATCCCCGGACTCGGGGATGCATTGAGCGTCATCGAGATCGACAATATCTCGCTGCCGATCGCACTCGGTCTGTTGATCATGATGTATCCGGTGCTGGCGAAGGTGCGCTACGACCGACTCGACACCGTCACGGGCGACCGCAAGCTGCTGATATCGTCGCTGATCCTGAATTGGGTTCTCGGTCCGGCGCTGATGTTCGCGCTCGCGTGGTTGTTGCTGCCCGATCTGCCGGAGTACCGCACGGGTCTGATCATCGTCGGCCTGGCCCGCTGCATCGCGATGGTCATCATCTGGAACGACCTCGCGTGTGGTGACCGTGAAGCCGCCGCTGTGCTGGTGGCGATCAACTCCGTCTTCCAGGTGATCATGTTCGCGGTGCTCGGCTGGTTCTACCTGTCGATCCTCCCTGGCTGGCTCGGACTCGAGCAGACCGCTTTCGACGTCTCGCCGTGGCAGATCGCCAAGTCGGTGCTGATCTTCCTCGGCATCCCCCTCGTTGCGGGATTCCTGACCCGCCACTTCGGTGAAAAGGCCAGGGGACGTGAATGGTACGAGGAGAAGTTCCTGCCCAGGATCGGGCCGTGGGCGCTCTACGGATTGTTGTTCACGATCGTGATCCTGTTCGCGTTGCAGGGGGAGCAGATCACCTCCCAGCCCTGGGAGGTCGTGCGGATCGCGCTGCCGCTGCTGGCATATTTCGTCCTCATGTGGGGCGGCGGATTCCTGTTCGGGGCGGCGATCGGCCTCGGATACGAACGCACCACCACGCTGGCGTTCACCGCGGCGGGCAACAACTTCGAACTGGCCATCGCCGTGGCGATCGGCACCTTCGGGGTCGCCTCCGGGCAGGCACTGGCCGGTGTGGTGGGCCCGCTCATCGAGGTGCCCGTCCTCGTCGCGCTGATTTACGTCTCGCTCGCCCTGCGTAAGCGTTTCACCCGCTCACCCGCGCCCGTTGTGCGTGATGATCGAACAGTGTCGTGATGACCGAATGTCAGGAGAAGTCGATGCCCCAGCACGCCACCGATCATCCCGTGCCGTCGGTGTTGTTCGTGTGTGTGCACAACGCCGGCCGCTCGCAGATGGCCGCCGGGTTCCTCACCGCCCTGGCCGGGGATCGGATCGAGGTCCGCTCGGCCGGCTCCGCGCCTGCCGAGCAGGTCAACCCCGCCGCTGTGGCGGCGATGGCCGAAGCGGGAATCGATATCTCCGCCGAGAATCCGAAGATCCTCACAGTTGATGCGGTACAGGCCTCCGATGTGGTGATCACCATGGGGTGCGGGGACACCTGTCCGGTGTTCCCGGGCAAGTCCTACCGGGACTGGGTGCTCGAGGACCCGGCCGGGCAAGGGGTCGAGGCGGTCCGGCCCATCCGCGATGAGATCAAGTCCCATGTCGAGGCGCTGATCGCCGAACTCGTCCCCGCGGATACTCCCGCATGAGCGGCCTGCCGCGATCGACGATCTGATCCTCGGCGGTGCTCGGGGCGCCGCGGGTCGTCAGCGGTGCTCGGCGGCCTCCAGGGCCTGTCGACATGCAGCAGTTCGACCTCCCTGGCGGTGGGTGTCGTTCGTCAGTGGTCGCCACTGGCGGGAACGCCCTCGGAGCGGCGTTCGAGTAGCACAGTGTCGCGCCACACTCCGCCGAGTTTGCCGATGCGTTCGCGCACCCCCACGGTGCGGAAACCTGCCGAGTGGTGCAGGGCGAGGCTGGGGCGGTTCTCCGGGAAAATCGAAGTCTGCAGCGTCCACAATCCCGCCTCGTCGGCGGCGATGACCTGGGTACGTAGCAGCGCCTTGCCGACCCCGCGGCCGCGCATGCCGTCGCCGACGTAGACCGAATTCTCGGCGACCCCGCGGTAGCATTCCCGCCCCGACACCGAGCTCAGGGCTGCCCAGCCAACCAGCTGACCATCGATCTCGGCCACCCACCGATGCTCGGGCAGCCACTGCTCCTCGAGGGCCTCGCGGGTGGGGACCTCGGTGGTGAACGTGGCAGTACCGGTGGCGATACCTTCGGTGTAGATGCGGCGCACCGCCTCCCAATCACCCTCGTCGAGCGGGCGCACGTGCACGTCCGCCGGAACGTCTTCGGGGCAGCACGGGCGGGTGGTGAGCACCCCCATGACCGCGTCTGCGGCGCTGGGCAGGTCGCTGCAGCAACTCGGATTGACCCGCACCACGGTGCTGGTGCCGTGCTTGCCGGTGGTGACGAACCCGACGTCGGCGAGTTTGCGGACGTGATGGGAGATGGTGGGCTGACCGACCCCGAGGATCTCGGCGAGTTCTCCGACGGTGATCCCGTCCGGGCGGGCGGCGACGTGGTGCAGCAGCCGCACCCGCGTCGGCTCGGCGAGGCAGGCGAACCAGCCGGAGTAGGTTGCTGCGTCTTCTGGGCTCAGCGCATCGGGATCCATCTCCGTGCCGGAGGCGGCGGTGGTGGGCAGGCCGAGTGCTGTCATGTCCCCACTGTATCGATCCGAATCGATGGTTGTATACATCGATAGCGATCGATACTCTGACAGCGGCTTAGATCGATATACATCGATGAAAGGATCTGTCATGAACGAGTTGCCCGTCGTCGTCGTCGGAGCCGGACCGATCGGCCTGGCCGCCGCCGCCCACCTGCGCGAACGTGGACTCGAGCCGTTGGTACTCGAACGCGGCACCGCCGCGGGAGCTGCGGTGGCGCAGTGGCACAGCGTCCGCACCTTCTCCCGCTGGGCCGAACTGATCGACCCCGCCGCCCGCCGCCTCCTCGAGGCCACCGGCTGGAATGCCCCCGACGACGAGGCCTATCCCACCGGTCAGGACTGGACGGGGGAGTACCTGACCCCGCTGGCCGCCGCCCTCGGCGACGCGGTCCGCCTCGATCACGAGGTCGTCGGTATCGCCCGCCGTGGCCGCGACCGCATCGTCGACGCCGGTCGCGACACCGAACCACTGTCGGTGCACATCCGCCACCGCGACGGCACCGACACCCGCCTGCTCGCCCGCGCAGTCATCGACGCCTCCGGGACCTGGGGCACTCCCAACCCTCTCGGCGGCGAAGGACTCCCGGCTCTCGGCGAACGCGCCGCAGCGGAGAAGATCACCTACCGCGTCCCGGATCTGGAAGACGAGGCTGTGCGCGCCCGTTACGCCGGCCGGCACACCGTGATCGCAGGCAGCGGCCATTCGGCTCTCAACGCTATCGTGGCACTGGCGCAGCTCGCCCGCAGCGCCCCCGGCACCCGCCTGACCTGGGCGCTGCGCCGCGGCGACATCGGCACCGCGTTCGGCGGCGGCCGAGACGATCAGCTGCCTGCCCGCGGTGCCCTAGGGCTACGCGCCAAGAAAGCCGTCGACGACGGGCTGCTCACCGTGGCCACCGGATTCCGCACCACCGCCGTCGATCCTGCCAACGGTGGTCGGATCGTCTTGGTTTCCGACGCCGGTGCCCGGATCGACGCGGTCGACGAGGTCATCGCCTCGACCGGTTTCCGTCCGGACCTGTCGTGGCTCTCGGAGATCCGCCTCGACCTCGATCCGGTGCTGCAGGCCCCGACTGCCCTGGCTCCGCTGATCGACCCGAACGTGCATTCCTGCGGGACCGTGTATCCGCACGGGGCCGCCGAGCTCACCCACCCCGAACCGGGCTTCTACGTCGTCGGCATGAAGAGCTACGGCCGGGCCCCGACATTCCTGGCGATGACCGGCTACGAACAGGTCCGCAGTATCGCCGCCGCCCTGTCCGGCGACACCGAGGCCGCCGCCCGCGTGGAGCTGATATTGCCCGAAACCGGGGTGTGCGGCGGCGCCGGGGTGTTCGACGACCCCACCGCCGACACCGGCACCGCCGCCGACGGTGGCGGGTGCTGCGGCACTCCCGAACCGCAGCTGGTCACCCTGTCCGCCCGCACCGACGGATAACACACCGGTGACGGACACCCCGACCCTCCGCCCGCAGACCACTGCCCTCACCGGCAGCGGTCTGCGGCGGGTGCTGGCGGTGCTGTGCCTGACCGAGATCACCAGCTGGGGCATCCTGTACTACGCGTTCCCGGTCCTGTCGGTGTCCATCTCAGCCGATACCGGCTGGTCGCCCACGTCAATCACCGCGGCGTTCTCGCTCGGCCAACTCGCCACCGCCGCCGCCGGTATCCCGGTCGGGCGCATCCTCGACCGGGTCGGACCGCGCAGGATCATGACCGCCGGCTCGGTCCTCGCGGTCCCCGCCCTGGTCCTGATCGCGCTGGCCCCCACGCTGCCGGTGTTCTACGCCGGGTGGCTGCTGGCCGGCACCGCGATGGGCGCGGTGCTCTACCCACCGGCGTTCGCCGCCTTGACCCGCTGGTACGGCGACCGCTCCGTGCAGGCCTTGATGATTCTGACCTTGGCCGCGGGGTTGGCCAGCACCGTCTTCGCCCCGCTGACCTCGATGATCGATCAGCAGTCGGACTGGCGCATCACCTACCTGATCCTCGCGGTGATCCTCGCCGCGATCACGATCCCCGGGCACTGGTGGGGTCTGCGCGGATCCTGGCCCGCCGTGGTCCCACCGGCGGACGGCACCGCGCAGCTCGGGCACCGCGAGATCGCCCGCAGTCCCGCGTTCCTCGTGCTGGTGACCGCCTTGGCGTTGGGTGCGTTCACCGCCTTCGCCGGGGTGTTCAACCTGGTGCCGTTGCTGCTCGAACAGGGCTTCTCCCCATCGGTGGCGGCGCTGACGCTCGGGCTCGGCGGCGCCGGACAAGTCCTCGGGCGCCTCGGCTACCTGCCCCTGGTTGCTCGCACCAGCGTCCGCGCCCGCATTGTGGTGATCCTCGCCGGAACCGCGGCGACCACCGCACTACTCGGCGCCGTCACCACCGCTGCCGCGTTGATCGGTGCGGCGATCGGAGCGGGATTGGTGCGCGGGTTGTTCACCCTGATCCAGGCCACCGCGATCACCGACCGGTGGGGAGCTACCCACTACGGGCGCCTCGGCGGGCTGATGTCCGCCCCCATCGTTCTGGTCATGGCGCTGGCGCCGTGGGCGGGAACCGCGCTGGCGACGGCCACCGGCAGCTATGCCACCGCCTACCTCGTCCTCGCCGTCGTTGCCGCGCTCGCCGCCGTCATCGCGGTCGCGTCCGTGCCGCGCCTGCCCGCCCGAATGTCTGCTACCGAAGGAACCTTATGACCGACCACGACACGACCGACTATGACGCTCTCGTCATCGGTGGTGGCCAGTCCGGCCTCGCCGCCGCCCACGCCCTCTCCACCCGCGGCCTGCGCACTGGCCTGCTCGAAGCCGGCGACGAACCCGTCGGTTCCTGGCCGCACTACTACGACAGCCTCACCCTGTTCTCCCCCGCGAAATACAGCGCCCTACCCGGCCTGGCGTTTCCCGGCGACCCGCAGCGCTATCCGCGGCGCGACGAGGTGATCGACTACCTGCGCCGCTACGCCAAGAGGCTCGACGTCGACATCGTTACCCGCTCCCGCGTCGAGACTGTCACCTGCGACTCGGGTATCTACACCGCCCACACCGGTACCGGCGGCGCGTTCACCGCGCCGATCCTGATCGCAGCGACCGGCTACTTCGGATCCCCGAACACCCCGGCGCTGACGGGTCTGGACACCTTCGGCGGCACGGTGTTGCACACCAGCGACTACCGCAACTCCGCTGGGCTGGCCGGACAAAGCCTCGTCGTTGTCGGTGCCGGTAACTCGGCGGTGCAGATCGCCACCGAACTCGCCGAGGTCGCCACTGTGACCTTGGCCAGTCGCCAGCCTCCGAAGTTCATGCCGCAGCGGCCGTTCGACCGCGATGTGCATTTTTGGCTGACGGTCACCGGGTTCGATCGTGCTCCTCTCGGGCGGCTGCTGCGCACCCCGCCGACGCAACAGGTCCTCGACACCGGCCGGTACCGCCGCGCCCTGTCGAGCGGCAACCCGCGGCCCCGGCCGATGTTCACCGGTCTCGACGGCGATCGTGTCACCTGGCCCGACGGCACCACCACCACTGTCGACACCCTCGTACTGGGCACCGGCTATCGCCCGCACCTGCCGTATCTGCACGGCCTGGATGCTCTCGACGGCGGAGACCGGCCACTCCACCGGCAGGGCGTCTCGACCACCCACGCCGGGCTTGGGTATGTCGGCCTCGAATGGCAACGCAGCCTGTCGTCGGCGTCGTTGCGGGGTGTCGGCCGCGACGCCGAGCGGGTCGCCGACCGTGTGGTCGCCGCTGCCCGAGCCTGCCGCGCAGTGCCGATCACTCCCTGACCGGTGCTGCGTCGGTGCACAGTTTGCGGCGGTCCGGGCAAGGCGAAGATAGGTCAGTTATCACTGTATCGTCAGTGCATGCTGACCATTTCTTCTCGCCTCGACGTCATGAATCGGCTCGGCCGGGCCATGGCCGACCCGACGCGTTCCCGCATCCTGATGACCCTGCTCGACGGCCCGAGTTACCCCGCCGTGCTCTCGCGCGAGCTGGAGCTGACCCGTTCGAACGTCTCCAACCACCTGGCCTGCCTGCGTGACTGCGGGATCGTGGTCGCCGAGGCCGAAGGACGGCAGACGCGCTACGAGATCGCCGACCCACATCTGACGGCCGCGCTCACCGCTCTGGTGGAGGTGACGCTGGCAGTCGACGAGCGCGCGCCGTGCATGGACACGGCGTGCCCTGTGCCCGGTTGCTGCGGGACGGGAGCGGCCGAGTGAGCACGGTGTGCGGCTGCGAGCTCGAGCCCGGGTCCATGACGGGCGACCAGTCCGAGGAGGCAGAGCGCCCCTGGTGGCGGGACCGCGGGATCATGCTCCCGGTCTTCTCCGGCTTCGCGTTCGGCGCAGGGCTGGTCCTGGAGTGGACCGGAGCGGAGGTCCCGGCGCAGGTGCTGTTCTGGATCGGCTTGCTGCTGGGCGCGTCGACGTTCACACCTGGCGCGATTCGGAAGCTGTTCAAGGGCACGCTCGGCATCGGGCTGCTGATGACGATCAGCGCGGTCGGCGCGGTGCTCCTCGGCTATGTCGAGGAGGCCGCCGCTCTGGCGTTCCTGTACTCGATCGCGGAGGCGCTCGAGGACAAGGCGATGGACCGCGCCCGCGGCGGGCTGCGGGCTCTGCTCGAGCTGGTCCCGGAGACCGCGACCATCCGCCGGGACGGGGCCTCGGTCGCAGTCCCGGCGAAGGACCTCGCTGTCGGGCAGCTCATGCTCGTGCGCCCAGGCGGACGGATCGCGACCGACGGCATCGTCCGCACGGGACGCTCCAGCCTGGACACCTCGGCGATCACGGGCGAGTCGATCCCGGTCGAGGTCGAGCCGGGAGACGCGGTGTCTGCCGGTGCGATCAACATCGTCGGTGCGCTGGAGGTCGAGACGACCGCGGCGGGCAGCGACAACTCGCTGACCACGATCGTCGAGCTCGTGGAGCAGGCGCAGGCCGAGAAGGGTGGCCGCGCCCGCCTCGCCGACCGCATCGCCCGCCCCCTCGTGCCCGGCGTGCTGATCCTCGCCGTCCTCGTGGCGATCATGGGGTCGCTGCTCGGCGACCCGGAGCTGTGGATCACCCGCGCCCTGGTCGTGCTCGTCGCGGCCTCGCCGTGCGCCCTGGCGATCTCCGTGCCGCTGACCGTGGTCGCGGCGATCGGGTCGGCGAGCAAGTTCGGCGTGATCATCAAGTCCGGTGCCGTGTTCGAGCGGTTCGGCGTGATCCGTCACGTCGCAGTCGACAAGACCGGCACGCTGACCCGCAACGAGCCTGCCGTCACCGCCGTGCTCACCGCGGACGGGGTGACCGAGGCACAGGCGCTGGCCTGGGCTGCGTCACTGGAACAGCACAGCACCCACCCGCTGGCGGCGTCGATCACTGTCGCGGCTCCCGGGGCTCCCGCGGCCGAGGGCGTGACCGAGCAGGCCGGGCACGGCATCGAGGGCAGGCTCGACGGCGCGCGGATCACGGTCGGCAGCCCCCGCTGGCTCGACGCCGGAAGTCTCGGCGACGGGGTCGCGGGCCTGGAGGAGCAGGGCATGACGGTGGTGATCCTGCACCGTGACAGCGCCGCAATGGCCGCGATCGGCGTGCGCGACGAGCTGCGCCCTGAGGTGCCCGAGGTCGTTCATACTCTCACCGACCAGGGCATCGGCATGACGATGCTCACCGGCGACAACGCCCGCACCGCCCGCGCCCTGGCCGCGCAGGCCGGTATCGGCGACGTGCGCGCCGAGCTGCGCCCCGACGACAAGGCCGCCGCGATCGGCAAACTCGGCACGCACGGGTCGGTCGCGATGATCGGCGACGGGATCAACGACGCCCCCGCCCTCGCAGTGGCGGACATCGGGATCGCGATGGGCGCGACCGGTTCAGATGCCGCGATCGAGTCCGCGGACGTCGCGTTCACCGGCCACGACCTGCGTCTGCTGCCGCGCGCGTTCGACCACGCCCGCCGCGGACGACGCATCATCAACCAGAACATCATCCTTTCGCTACTGATCATCACCGCGCTGCTGCCTCTGGCGCTGTTCGGCGTCCTGGGGCTTGCCGCCGTGGTGCTCGTGCATGAGATCGCCGAGGTGGTTGTCATCCTCAACGGACTGCGCGCCGCCCGCACACGGAAGATCGGCGCGTGACCGTGCAGGACACCGCCGACGTCGTCGCCGGAGTCGGGTTGGTCTGCGTGAACCTGCTCATGCGGACACGCAGGGGATGCTTTCGGACTCACAAACGTGCCCGTCGGGCTGGTCACACGGAGGCAGAGGCGGCGAGCCGCCAATCGGAGGCTTCTTCAGGTCACGTCCACACCGCCATGAGCGCGGACGTTGGAACATCACGGCGCCGACGGGAAGCCCTAGCGCCTTTCCCTGCACTTCCGAGGCGAAAGACCCCCAACCCGGGAGATAAAATCCCAGGCAAGGGGCCATTTCATTCGCGTGCGCGAGGGGGGACTCGAACCCCCACGCCCGTAAGGGCACAGCGTCCTAAGCGCTGCGCGGCTGCCGATTACGCCACTCGCGCGTCACGGACACAATACGTCATGACCCCGACAGATCCGAGTTGAAGCTGAAGCGTCGTCTTCCCGCCCAGGTCGGGGTTTGGCCGGTGGGGCGCTCCGTAAGGATGGTGGTCCAGTGGCGTCGAACGGCGGATCCTCCAAGAGCGCGCGGTCGACCTGTGAAATGTGACGTGTCAATGCCAAGTGCTCTGATCCTGCGACTGAGGTGAGTGTGATGACCACCGCTCGGTTTGAGTCCGAAGTATCTGAGCACTTCGGCGAATTGGTGCATTCCTGCACGGCCTCGGCATGCCGTCAAGAGGTCACGGTTTGATAACAATAAAACGTGAGGGTTCCTCGGGTTCGTGGACGTCCACGCATCGGTGCGGCCTGCGTCAATTCGAGTTACTCGTCGGTCACATCATTGGCGGGTGTGAGCGAAATCACTGGTAGGCGCCTCGTGCGGCAATCTGCGTGAAACGAAACATGAGGAAGTCCTCATGATTTTGTGCGAACCTTGGCGTACCCGTACGAGCAGAACACCAGTCCAAGCAACACACCGGCGCGGGCAGCGCTGCTAGACGAAATGCCTCCACGCAGGGGTGTTCAGGAGAGGAACCACACGCGTGACGATCGACGAGACCACACCAGGCGACAACGGACGGAACTCGAAGGCATCACGACGCACCGGCCGGCGGGCGGCAACCGCCCCGAACGGTGCACTGGTCGACAAGCTTCTCGCGGGTGAGCCCTACGCGCTCGCCTTCGGCGGACAGGGCGCACCCTGGCTCAGCCCCCTCGAAGAGCTCAGCCGCGACAACGGCCTCGAGCCGGTGTTGACCGAACTGGTCAACACCGCAGCCGCACACCTCGCTCCTGTCGCCGGCGACCTCATGGTTGTGCGCCCGGCCGGGTTCGATCCCATCGCGTGGATCCTCGAGCAGGAACTCGTCGACGACGAGGACGACGCTCCCGCGGCCGGCCCGTCCGAAGCGACCCTCACGTCTGCTGCCGTGTCCAAGCCCGGCGTCTTCCTCACCCAGATCGCCGCGCTGCGCGCACTCGCGAACCAGGGGCTCGATGTCGCAGCCCACGCCCCGAGCGCCGTCATCGGCCACTCGCAGGGCGTACTCGCCGTCGAGGCTGTCGCTGCCGGTGGCCGCAAGGACGCCGAGATCCTCGCGCTCGCCCAGCTCATCGGTGCCGCTGCCTCGCTCGTCGGCCGTCGTCGCGGGCTGATCGCCAGCGCTGGTAAGTCCCCGATGCTCGCGGTGTCGGGCGTCGATCCGGAGCGTCTGAGCACCATCGTCGCCGAGGTGTTCGAAGGGCAGGATCCCGAGCGCACCGCGGTTGTCGCCATCCGCAACGGCCGCCGCCGCGTCGTGCTGTCCGGCTCGCCGGCCGCGCTCGAGCGCGTGCAGCAGCGTTGCGAGCAGATTTCCGCAACGGAGACCCGCGAGCGTGATTCCAAGAAGCGTGGTGGCGCCGTGTTCGCGCCCACCTTCGAGCCCGTTCCGGCCGAGGTCGGCTTCCATCACCCTGCGTTCGTCGACGCCGTCGAGCAGGTCGTGGACTGGGCATCGCGCTGCGACCTGGACGCCGATCTGGCCCGTACGCTGGCCGAATCCATCCTCGTCACCCCGGTCGACTGGGTCGAGCAGGTCGACGGCGCTGTGGCGTCCGGTGCCTCCTGGATCCTCGATCTGGGTCCGGGTGAGCTGCTCACCCGCCTCACCCAGTCCGGCCTGCGCGGTCAGGGCGTCGGAATCATCGCCGCCGCGACCCGCGGAGGCCAGCGCAACCTGCTGACCCCGGGCGCCGAGCCCGAGGTGCCGCGGCCGTGGTCGGAGTTCGCCCCGAAGCCGGTAGCGCTGCCCGACGGCCGTGTCGGTGTCGAGACGTCCTTCACTCGTTTGACGGGCCGTTCGCCGATGCTGCTGGCCGGCATGACGCCGACCACTGTCGATCCGAAAATCGTTGCCGCCGCTGCGAATGCGGGTCACTGGGCGGAGCTGGCCGGTGGTGGCCAGGTCACCGAGCAGATCTTCGCCGATCATGTCGCGGAGCTGACAGACCTGCTCGAGCCGGGTCGCGCTGCGCAGTTCAACTCGATGTTCCTCGACCCCTACCTGTGGAAGCTGCACGTGGGCGGCAAGCGGCTGGTGCCCAAGGCTCGTGCGGCCGGTGCGCCCTTCGACGGTGTCGTGGTCACCGCCGGTATCCCCGAACTCGAAGAGGCCGTGCAGATCATCTCCGATCTGCGTGAGGCCGGCATCGAGCACGTCGCGTTCAAGCCGGGCACGGTCGCGCAGATCCGTTCGGTGATCCGCATCGCGAACGAGGTCCCGAACTACCCGATCATCGCCCATATCGAGGGCGGCCGCGCCGGTGGCCACCACTCGTGGGAGGACCTCGACGATCTGCTCCTCGACACCTACGCAGAGCTGCGCACCCGGTCGAACCTGGTGTTGTGCGTCGGTGGCGGTATCGGTACGCCGGAGAGGGCTGCCGATTACCTGACCGGCCGCTGGTCGACCGAGTACGGTTTCCCCGCGATGCCGCTCGACGGCATCCTCGTCGGCACCGCCGCGATGGCGACTCTCGAGGCCACCACGGCCCCCGAGGTCAAGCAGCTGCTCGTCGACACCCCCGGCACCCCCGACTGGGTGGGCGCGGGCACCGCGAACGGTGGTATGGCGTCGGGCCGTAGCCAGCTCGGGGCCGACATCCACGAGATCGACAATGCCGCGTCGCGGACGGGCCGTCTCCTCGATGAGGTCGCCGGCGACGCCGACGCTGTGGCCGCGCGCCGTGACGAGATCATCGCCGCGCTCGACATCACCGCGAAGCCGTACTTCGGTGACGTTGCCGAGATGACGTACCTGCAGTGGCTGACCCGCTACCTCGAGCTGGCCATCGGTGCCGATTGCACCACCGAGTTCGATTGCGGCAGTGATCTCGGCGACGCCGTCGCCGAGGCGCATATCAGCCCGTGGCTGGACGTGTCGTGGCGTGAGCGTTTCCGCGAGATGCTGCAGCGCGCCGAGGCCCGCCTGCACCCCGTGGACCGCGGTCCCATCCCGACCCTGTTCGACGACGACGCGGTGCTCGAGCGCCCCTATGCGGCGATCAAGGCTCTCGAGGCGCAGTACACCGATGCCGACGACGTCGTCCTGCACCCCGCAGACGTCCCGTTCTTCGTCTCCCTGTGCAAGACCGCGGGTAAGCCGGTGAACTTCGTGCCGGTCGTCGACCAGGACGTGCGTCGCTGGTGGCGGTCCGACTCGCTGTGGCAGGCCCACGATCCGCGTTACACCGCCGAACAGGTCTGCGTCATCCCCGGCACCGTCGCCGTCGCGGGCATCACCCGCGTCGACGAGCCCGTCGGTGAGCTGCTCGACCGTTTCGAGAAGGCCACGGTCGACGAGCTCGTCGAGTCCGGTGTCGAACCCACTCCGGTGGTTGCTCGTCGTCGCCGCGACGTCGCGACCGGTCTGCTCGACGCTGTGCTGTCGTCGCCCGATGTCGCGTGGGCCGGCCGCCAGACGCGCAACCCGATCGATCGCCTTGGCGACCTCGACGAGTGGGCCGCAGAGTCGGAGACTGCCGTCGCGCACGCTCCGACCGGCGCGACGCTGACCGTTCTCGACGACGAGCACGTCGGCCTGCGGGTACCGCTGGCGGGTGATCACGCCGTCGAGATCCGCATCACCGTGCCCGCATCCGTGAGCACCGGTGGCGCGCCGGTCATCACCGAGGCCGACGCCGACGCCGCCATGTCGGCGCTGCTCGGTGTAGCTGCCGGCCAGGAACTGCCGACCGTCAAGAAGGGCGCCGCGCGCATCACGCTCGGCTGGCTGCCGGAGAAGATCGCCGACCACGCCGGTGTCACCGGTGCTGGTCTGCCCGAGAACCTGAGCCCGAGCACCAACGGTGTGCCCGACGTCCTCGTCGGCGCCTGCTGGCCGGCCGTGTTCGCTGCGCTCGGCGCTGCCCGCACCGACGAGAACCTGTCGGTGATCGAGGGCATGCTCGATCTCGTCCACCTCGATCACGCGATCGACGTGAAGAACGGTCTGTCCACCGACCCGTCGATCCTGGGTGTCAAGGCGCAGGTCGAGAACGTCGCCGACACCGATCTGGGCCGTGTCGTCGAGGTCCACGTGACCATCTCCGCCGACAGCGGCGACGGCTCGGGCGACAACACGGTTGCGACCCTGATCGAGCGTTTCGCGATCCGCGGCCGCACCGGCACCGCGGAGCTGGCGGATCCGGTCCGCGCGGGTGGTTCGCTGAGCGAGGACGTCATCGAGACTTCGCGTCGCCGTCGCCGCGACGCCGTGATCGTCGCCCCAACAGACATGAGCGCGTTCGCTCGCGTGTCGGGCGACCACAACCCGATCCACACGTCGGACAACGCCGCGCTGCTGGCCGGTTTGGGAAGCCCGATCGTCCACGGCATGTGGCTCTCTGCCGCTGCGCAGCAGGTCGCTACGGCCATCGAGGCCGACGCGACACTGCCGGTCCGGCGGATGACGGCGTGGACCACGCGGTTCCTCGGGATGGTCCGCCCGGGCGCGAAGATCGACGTGCGCGTCGATCGCATCGCGACCGATCGCGGTGCCGAGATCGTCGAGGTGGGGTGCCGCGTCGACGGTGACCTGGTCATGGTCGCGACGGGCCGGATCGCCGCCCCGAAGACCATCTACGCATTCCCGGGCCAGGGCATCCAGCGTCCCGGCATGGGCCTGGACGCTCGCGCCCGCAGCAAGGCTGCCCGCGAGATCTGGGAGCGCGCCGACACGCACACCCGTGAGGCCCTCGGCTTCTCGATCCTCGCTGTGGTGCGCGACAACCCGACGGTCCTCAAGGCCCGCGGTGTCACCCACAAGCACCCGGACGGTGTGCTGCACCTGACCCAGTTCACCCAGGTCGCGATGGCGACCCTCGGTGTCGCGCAGATTGCGGAGCTCCGCGAGGCCGGTGCGTTCGTCGAGGGCTCGCTGCTGGCCGGTCACTCGGTCGGCGAATACAACGCGCTCGCCGCGGTAGCCGGGGTGCTCCCGCTCGAGGCGGTCCTCGAGGTGGTGTTCCAGCGCGGTTCGGCGATGCACGCACTCGTGCCGCGTGACGAGCAGGGCCGCTCGAACTACCGCATGGCCGCGATCCGGCCGTCGCAGTTCGGTGTCGCCGACGAGGATCTGCAGGACTTCGTGACCGGTGTTGCCGCCGACGCCGATGAATTCCTCGAGATCGTGAACCTGAACCTGCGTGGTTCGCAGTACGCGATCGCGGGTACGGTCGCGGGCCTCGAAGCCCTCGAGACCGTCATCGAGCGCAAGGTCGCCGAGTTCGGTGGCAAGCGCGCGTTCATCCTGGTACCGGGCATCGATGTGCCGTTCCACTCGACCGTTCTGCGCGGCGGCGTGGACGACTTCCGTGAGCGGTTGCTGAACCTGCTGCCCGAGGAGATCGATCCGAACATCCTCATCGGCCGCTACATCCCGAACCTGGTGCCCAAGCCGTTCAATCTTGGCCGTGACTTCATCCAGGAGATCGCCGATCTGGTGCCGTCGCAGCCGCTCGCCGAGGTCCTCGCGGACTTCGACGCGTGGGCCGCGACGCCGGTCGCGCTGACCCGCGTGGTGCTCGCCGAGTTGCTCGCGTGGCAGTTCGCGTCGCCGGTCCGGTGGATCGAGACGCAGGATCTGCTGTTCGCCGACGAGGCCGACGGTGGTCTGGGTGTGGAGCGCTTCGTCGAGGTCGGTCTCGGTGCCGCTCCGACCGTCGCGAACCTCGCGTCGCAGACCCTCAAGTTGCCGGGTCGTTTCGGTCAGCCGGTCGAGGTGCTCAACATCGAGCGTGAGGCGTCGGTCGTGTACTCGACCGATGTGGATCCGGCTCCGGTCGAGGACGACGAGCCCGAGGCTCCGGCCGAGGCTGCCGCACCTGTCGCTGCGGCGGCTCCGGCTGCCGCTCCGGCAGCACCGACCGGTGGCCCGACCCCCGATGACATCGCATTCAAGGCAGCCGACGCCACCCAGGTGCTCATCGCACTGTGGACGAAGCTGCGTCCCGATCAGATCGGTCCCGTCGACACGATCGAGGCACTGTGCGACGGCGTGTCCTCGCGACGCAACCAGCTGCTCGTCGACCTCGGTTCCGAGCTGTCGCTCGGCGCGATCGACGGTGCCGCCGACGCCGACATGGGCGCGTTGGCCGGCACGGTCGACCGCCTTGCCCGCACCTACCGTCCGTTCGGCCCGGTGCTGTCGGATTCGATCAACGATCATCTGCGTAAGGTGTTCGGTCCGGCGGGCAAGCGCCCCGGCTACGTCGCCGACCGCGTCACCAAGGTGTGGGGCCTGGGCGAAGGCTGGACCCAGCACGTGACCGCCGAGGTAGCCCTCGGCAGCCGCGACGGATCGTCCATCCGCGGTGGCGATCTGGGTGCTCTGTCGCAGGGCGCGCTCGCCGACACCGCCGCGGTCGACACCCTGATCGACGCCGCGGTGCAGGCGGTCGGCTCACGTCGTGGAATCACCGTGTCGATGCCGTCGGCCGGTGGTGGCGGGGGCGCGACCGTCGACGCCGCTGCTCTCGGTGAGTTCACCGAGCAGATCACCGGTCGCGACGGTGTGCTCGCCAGCGCTGCTCGACTGGTGCTCGAGCAGCTGGGCCTGCACGAGCAGGTGTCCGGTCTCGCGGACAAGGCCGACGACGAGCTCGTCGACCTGGTCTCGGCGGAGCTCGGCTCCGATTGGCCGCGCCTCGTCGCCCCGGCATTCGATGCACGCAAGGCTGTCCTGATCGACGATCGTTGGGCGACTGCCCGCGAGGATTTGGCCCGGTTGTGGCTGGACGAGCCGATCGAGGTCGAACGGTTCACCGGTGCCGGCCGCACTGTCGCCGCGCACGCCGCGTTCTGGCAGCGCAAGGCCGTCGACGCCGGCCGCGCACTGCTCGCCGAGACGTACGGACGTATCGTGGCCGCCGCCGAGAACACCGGCGACGCCGAGTATGCGGGCGAGGTCGCGGTGGTCACAGGTGCCAGCAAGGGCGGTATCGGTGCCGCGGTCGCAGGCAAGCTGCTCGCGGGCGGCGCGACGGTGATCGTCACCACGTCGCGTCTCGATTCGAAGCGCCTCGGGTTCTACAAGGACCTGTACGCGAGCCATGCCCGCGCCGGTGCGGCCCTGTGGGTGGTGCCCGCGAATATGGCGTCGTACTCCGACGTCGATGCCCTGATCGAGTGGCTCGGCACCGAGACCGTGGAGAACGCGGGCGGCGCCAAGAAGCTCATCAAGGATGCGCTGACCCCGACGCTGCTGTTCCCGTTCGCCGCACCCCGCGTGGCAGGCTCGCTCGCCGACGCCGGTGCGCGCGCCGAGATGGAGATGCGCGTTCTGCTGTGGTCGGTCGAGCGGCTGATCGCCGGGCTGTCCGGCATCGGCGCCGACAGCGACGTCGACACCCACCTGCACGTGGTGCTTCCGGGTTCGCCGAATCGCGGCATGTTCGGTGGCGACGGTGCATACGGCGAGGCGAAGGCCGCGCTCGACGCGATCGTCACCCGCTGGAGCGCCGAGCGCACGTGGGCTGAGCGCGTCACCCTCGCGCACGCGCTGATCGGCTGGGTGCGCGGTACGGGCCTGATGGGCGGCAACGATCCGCTGGTCGAGGCCGTCGAGGCCGCCGGTGTCCGTACATGGTCGACGCAGGAGGTGGCCACCGAGTTGCTGAAGCTGGTCAGTGTGGAGGCCAAGCGCCTGGCCGCCGACACGCCACTCGTCGCCGACCTGACCGGTGGGCTCGCCGACGCAGGACTCGATCTGCCGGCACTCGCGAAGCAGGCTCAGGACGCGGCGGAGGCCGTGGACGAGCAGGACGAGGACGATTCCGCCACCATCGCGGCGCTGCCCGCGGCACCGCGCCTCGACGCCACCCCGGCGCCGGAGTGGGGCCAGGTCACCGCGGATCCGGCCGACCTCGTGGTCATCGTCGGTGCCGGCGAGCTCGGCCCGTACGGTTCGTCACGTACCCGCTTCGAGATGGAGGTCGACGAGGAACTGTCGGCCGCCGGGGTGCTCGAACTGGCCTGGGTCACGGGTCTGATCGAGTGGGAGAACGAGCCGAAGCCGGGCTTCTACGACGCCGAGACCGGTGAACTGGTTCCCGAATCGGAGATCGCCGACCGCTACCACGACGAGGTGGTCGAGCGTTGCGGTATCCGCCGCTACGCCGACGACGGAGCGATGGTCGACAACACGGCTCCGCTGATGACCTCGGTGTTCCTCGATAAGGATCTGTCCTTCGTCGTCGGGTCCGAGGCGGAGGCCCGCGCGTTCGTGGACTCCGATCCGGAGAACACGGTCGCGGCGGTCGACGCAGAGTCCGGAGACTGGACGGTCACCCGCAAGGCGGGCACCGAGATTCGCGTACCCCGCAAGGCGAAGCTGACCCGTACGGTCGGGGGCCAGATCCCGACCGGGTTCGACGTCACCCGCTGGGGCATCCCCGCCGACATGGCGGATGCGGTGGACCGGGTCGGTCTGTGGAACATCGTGTCCACGGTCGATGCGTTCCTCACCGGTGGTTTCACGCCGTCCGAGCTGCTGCGCTGGGTGCACCCGTCGCTGGTGGCGAACACGCAGGGCACCGGCATGGGCGGCATGAGCTCGATGAGGTCGCTGTACATCGACACGCTGCTCGGCGAGAACCGCGCGAACGACATCCTGCAGGAAGCCCTGCCGAACGTCATCGCCGCGCACGTCGTCCAGTCGTATGTCGGTGGCTACGGTGCGATGGTGCACCCGGTTGCGGCGTGCGCCACGGCTGCGGTGTCGGTCGAAGAGGGCGTCGACAAGATCAAGCTGGGCAAAGCCGAGCTGGTCGTCGCCGGCGGCTTCGACGATCTCGGAATCGAGGGCATCGTCGGGTTCGGCGACATGTCGGCCACCGCGAAGTCCGACGAGATGACCGCCAAGGGAATCGACGATCGGCGCTTCTCGCGGGCCAACGATCGCCGACGCGGCGGGTTCGTCGAATCGGCCGGCGGCGGCACCATCCTGCTGGCGCGCGGTGACCTCGCCCTGGAGATGGGGCTTCCGGTTCTCGGTGTCGTGGCGTACGCCGGATCGTTCGCGGACGGTGTCCACACCTCGATCCCGGCTCCGGGCATCGGTGCGCTGGGTGCGGGTCGCGGTGGACGCGAATCCGGCCTGGCGAAGGAACTGCGCAAGCTCGGTGTCACGGCCGACGACATCGCGGTGGTGTCCAAGCACGACACCTCGACCGCGGCGAACGACCCGAACGAGTCGGAACTGCACGAGCGTCTGGCCGGGTCGCTGGGTCGCAGCGAGGGCAACCCGCTGTTCGTGGTGTCGCAGAAGTCGCTGACCGGGCACGCCAAGGGCGGTGCGGCCGCTTTCCAGCTGGTCGGTCTGTGCCAGGTGCTCAGCCAGGGTGTCATCCCGCCGAACCGCAGCCTCGACTGCGTCGACGAGAAGATGGCCGAGTACGAGCACCTCGTGTGGGCGCGCACGCCGATCCGTTTCGGCGAGCAGTACGCCCTCAAGGCGGGCCTGCTGACCAGCCTCGGTTTCGGTCACGTGTCCGGTTTGATCGCGGTGGTGCATCCGCAGGCGTTCGTCGAGGCTCTGCCGGCGGACCGTCGCGTGGCGTACGTCGAGCAAGCGTCGGCACGCACTGTCGCCGGTAAGCGGCGTCTCGCGTCGGCGATGACCGGCGGTGCGGCACTGTACGAGCGTCCGGCGGATCGCCGCTTCGGTGGGGACGCGGTTCCGGCCGCGGCCGCGCGGCAGCTGGAAGCGGATGTGCTGCTCAGCGACGGGGCGCGCCTCGGCGACGGCGACGTGTACAGCTCGGGTCTGCCCGGCTGCAAATAGGTAGGCAACAGCAGAATGGGAGTTGCGGGTATCGGGTTCGACCTCGTGTCGGTACCGGAGTTCGCTGAGCAGTTGCGCCGGCCGGGCACGACGATGCTGGCGAACTTCACCCCGGGTGAGCGGCGCGACGCGAATACCCGCAGCTCCGATCCTGCCCGGCATTTCGCCGCCCGGTGGGCAGCCAAGGAAGCCGTGATCAAGGCGTGGTCGGCGTCGTTGTTCGGGAGTCCTCCGGTGCTACCGGAGGCGATCCACCAGCAGATCGAGGTGGTGTCCGACGTGTGGGGCCGGCCGAGCATCCGGCTGCATCGTGACGTTGCCGAACATCTCGGCCGCCGGCCTATCCATGTGTCGCTGACGCACGACGGCGACATGGCCGGTGCGTTCGTGGTGCTGGAAGATGCCGCCGCGGAGTTCTCGTCCGGGGAGGACGACAGGTAGCGGTGGGGAGCTACACGAGATCAGGCCGAGGGAGCAGATGCTTCCTCGGCCTGGTTCGTTTCGGCACCGCCGGGGTCGGATGAGGCGGCACGTGCTCGTTCGGTGTCCTCGCGCCTCTTCTGACGTTTCGCCTGAGCTCGCGAGTCCTGTTCGGCAACCTGCAGATACGCGACCATGATCCGCTTGAGTTCGGCGACGGCATCGGCGTGGGTCTGATCGTCCTGCACCGAGAAGTTCAGCATCGAGTACACGATGTGCACGAGCACCTCGGCCATCAGTTTGCGGCGCGCCCGCGGGGTGTCCGGGGTGAGTGGCGCCAGCATCCGCGCCACTTGCTCGGCGAACTCTTTCTCGTGGATGGCCCCGGTGGCGCGCGTGGACGGGGTGGATTGCATCGCCAGCCATACTTCGCGCCGGGACGGATCGGTGGTCCACAGACCTGCCATGTGGTCGACGAAACTGTTCAGGAATCGCAGCCAGTCGACCGACGGGATCCGGCCGTTGAACGTGGCGAGTTCGTTCTGGACGCCGACGAGGTCCTGCCGATTGAGTTCGCAGACGATCACGTACTTGTTGGCGAAGAATTGGTAGAGGGTGCCGATGGGGACGTCGGCGCGGGACGCGACCTCTTCGCAGGTGAACGACTCGAACCCGACTTCGGTCAGCAGGTCGCGGGACGCTGCCAGCAGCGCGTCGAACTTGCGCCGACTGCGTTCCTGCGTCGGACGTCGTCTGGGCACGAGTTCCTGCGGCTCCGCCTGGACCTCGAGTGCGGGGTCGATCCGTTGCGGGGCGCGGCGGCCGTTCGTTGCTGACTCCACGCGCCCAGGCTAGCGGCACCGCGTACGAAAGCCGAACGTGACTGTGAAGTGGGGTGTCACCAACCGGGTGTCCGAGATGGGAGTTTTCCGGTCTCGAGCCACATCGGCTGCAATACCGGGCCGTTGTCGGGTAGGTGGATCGGCTCGCCGAGGTCGCGGAACCCGGATCGTTCGTACAGGCGACGG
Organism: Rhodococcus ruitaii; assembly: GCF_055230935.1. Classification (NCBI taxonomy): domain Bacteria; kingdom Bacillati; phylum Actinomycetota; class Actinomycetes; order Mycobacteriales; family Nocardiaceae; genus Rhodococcus; species Rhodococcus ruitaii. Next base: position 62,650 of record NZ_JBUYWC010000020.1, read on the forward strand.
TTTTCGGATGTGGACGCTTCCAGGTAGACCGGCAGACCAAGTGTTCGGGCTCGCTCCAGGCCTGCGGCGAGCATGGCGGATCCCGCTCCCTGGCCGCGATGGTCCGGCAACGTTGCCATGGACGAGAGGTGGAGGTGGGCGACGTAGGGGCGTCGAGCTTCAGTGGCGCGGACCACCATTGCCATGCGTCGTGCTTGCTCGGTGTCGTCGGCGGTGAAGTGCTCCGGTTGTGGCGCAGGCTCCGGGCTCGCTCGGTCGGTGTCCTCTGCCAGGTGTGGCAACCAGATCGACGCGGCCACCGGTTCACCGGTCGGGGCGATGGCGAGAATCAGGGCTTCCGTGGTGATCGCCGCTTCCAGTGACGCGTTGAACATCTGACGCATGTGGGTCTGTCTCGTCGGCTGGTCGGGAATGACCCAGGCGGCTACGGCCTCGTCGGCGAACGCCGCCAGGCACAGGTTGGTGACGCTGTCGAGTTCGGTGCTCGTTGCGGTACGGGTGGTAATGGCGGATGTCGTCATGTGTCCTCCTTTTTCGGTGTAACAACAGACTCGCCTCTCGCCGGACTGACCTACAGTCGTTTCGTCACAGAATTTCCGAGACGAAAGGATGGGCATGGAGTGCGTGGAGTGCGGGCGCCGATGGGACGTAGCGCCACGCACCGGACGTCCTCGGCGGTACTGCTCCCGCGCGTGCCAGGGCCGGGCATACCGACGTCGTCGTGATCAGGGCCGTCTGAGCAGAGTCACGCCCTACGCGACCCCGATCGACGAGCGGTCGCTGACGACACTCCAGACCGCCATCGCCATAGCGGACGCGGAAGGGATCGCAGCCGTCACGCTGCGTTCGGTCGCGGTCCGCGCCGGGATTGCGGTTACGGAGATCCAGCGCGACTTCGGTAGTCGCGACCGGCTGGTGGCGACGATGGTGCAGCGCACCCTTTCTTCCCCTTCTCGGCCACCAGCGCGACGAAAGGAACCCGTTGCTGCCCTGACGCGATTGGCCGAGCACGAGTGGCGGGCCTACCGGGCCCACCCGTGGCTGGTCAGCGTGATGGCGAGCGCTCGCCCCCCATTGGTCCAGGCTGTCATCGAATCCTCGAGTATGGCTGTCGAACTGTTCGCGATGACCGGTCTCGACAACAACGCGGCGTTCGACAGGTATCTCGCGTTGAGTGCATACATCCAGGGAATGGGGATGCTGCTGATCACTGAGCAGCAGGAATCCTCACGCTCGGGAACGAGCAATCGCGCTTGGTGGTCGAACGAGATCCGCCGACTGAATCGCACCGGCACCACTGTTCGACACCCGTGGCTCGCTGACCTCGCCGACCGGCCGCGATCGGACGGTTTCGACGTGGACGTCTGCTTCCACGATGGCCTCGACCGCGTACTCGCCGGACTGATGCACCCGACCCCGCCGAGTCATCCCGGTTCGCACCCACCGGCACCGTCGGACGTGAGATAGCGCCACCGCGTCGCCTCACCGGAGAATGCTGTTGCCTACCCAGGAATGCTGTTGCCTACCCGGGAATGCTGTTGCTACCCGGGAATGCTTCGGACTCAGCGTGCGCTTCGACGCCGGAACAGCGCCGTCGCCGAGACCAGCCCGATCACGGTGAATGCCACACACCATCCGGCCGCGACCACGGCGGAATTGCCGATCGGGGTTCCGGTGAGCAGCCCGCGCACCGTCTCGATGACCGGCGTCACCGGCTGATGCTCGGCGAACCCACGCAACCACGCGGGCATCGTCTCCGGCGGAACGAACGCACTGCTCACGTAGGGCAGGAAGAGGAGGAAGAAGGTGAATCCGCTCGCGGCTTCCTCGTTGCCGGCGAGCATGCCCAGAGCTGCCGAGACCGCAGAGATCGCGAGGACGAACAGGGCGATCACGCCCACAGCCGCGACCCATTCGACGACGGTGGCGTCGGGCCGGAACCCCATCAGTGCGGCGACGGCAAACACCACGGCGGTGCTGGCGAGGTTGCGGGCCAGGCTCGCGACGACGTGGCCGGTGAGGACTGCCGACCGCGCTATGGGCATGGACCGGAACCGGTCGACGATGCCGCGGTGCATGTCGGAAGCCACGGACACGGCGGTCTGCGCGGCACCGAACGATGCCGACAGCAGCACGATGCCGGGGACGACGTAGTTGAGATAGTCGGTGCCCGTGTCGATGGCGCCGCCGAACACGTACACGAACAACACGAGCAGCAGGACCGGAAGTGCGAGACCCATGAGCAGCGCGTCGGGGCTACGAAGCATGCGGCGGAGGTTTCTGCCGGTCACGGCTGCGTAGTCGCGGGCGGTGTAGCCGATCGGGGTGGAGTGGGAGTCGTGGGAGATTTCGATGAGTGTCACGATGCGGCCTTCTGACGGTCGGTGGTGCCGGTGAGGGTGAGGAAGACGTCGTCGAGCGTGGGGGAGTGCAGTCCGAATTTCTCGACCGGCACCTGCGCGTCGGCGAGTCGAGCGAGCAGGGCCGCGACGTGCGGAAGATCGCCGTCGGTGGGGACTTCGAGCGTGAGGGTGGACGGATCGCTGTCGCCCGTGAGCGTCGCTGCAGCCTCGGCGAGATCGGATTCGGTGGCGAACCGCAGTTCCAGATGCCCCCCGGGGACGAGTGCCTTGAGTTCGTCGGGGCTGCCCTCGGCAACGATCCGACCGGCATCGAGGACCGCGACCCGGTCGGCGAGACGATCGGCTTCTTCGAGGTACTGCGTGGTGAGGAACACGGTGACGCCATCGGCGGCGAGTTCTTTGATCACGTCCCACATGACGAGGCGGCTGCGTGGATCCAGGCCGGTGGTGGGTTCGTCGAGGAACAGCAGTTGGGGGGACGCTACGAGGCTCATCGCAATATCGAGCCGGCGGGCGGTGCCGCCCGAGTAGGTACCGGAACGTCGTTCGGAAACGTGCCCGAGATCGAATCGGTCGATCAGTTCGCGGATGCGGCCGTCGATCGTCGCCGCTGGTAGGTGGGCCAGTCGCGCTGCGAGCCGCAGGTTTTCGGTGCCGGTGAGGACGTCGTCGAGTGCGGCGTACTGGCCGGTGAGGGCGATTCGCTCGCGGACCCTGCGCGAGTGGTCGGGTAGCGCAAGCCCGGTGACGTCGACGCTGCCGGAATCGAAGGGGAGCAGCGTCGTCAGGATGCGCACGGTGGTGGACTTCCCGGCGCCGTTCGCGCCCAGGAGGGCGAAGACGGTTCCGGCATCGACTCGTAGGTCGATGCCGTCGAGCACGGTGGTCGAGCCGAACGCTTTCCGGAGTTCTTGCACGTGGACCGCGGGTGCTGGGTCGGTCATGTCACGCTCCTTACTGTGTATGACGTATACGGACATGTATAGCGTACACAGTTTTAGGATGAGGGCAAGACCGACAGACGGAGCAACATGAGTAGTCCCGCGTCCGACCGCGCATTACCCCGCAGCGTGCAGCGGGCCTGGGGTCTGGATGATCCCGGCACCCGAGGTCCGCGTCGTGGCCTCACCCTCGATCAGGTTCTCGACGCGGCGATCGCCGTGGCGAATGCCGACGGATTCGACGCACTCTCGATGAGTCGCGTGGCGAAGAAACTCGGCTTCACCACGATGTCGCTGTACCGCTACGTCGACAACAAGGACCAACTCATCGATCTCGCGTGGGACCGCGCGCTCGGCGCTCCCCCCGAACTGCCCACGGACGGACCCTGGCGAGACCGGCTCGGCAGTTGGGCGATCGCCGAGTATCGCGGGTTGCGCGAACACCGATGGCTGACCGAGCATCCGATCAAATCGGCCCCGTACTGGCCGAACAGCATGGCCTGGCTCAATGCCGGTCTCGGCGCCCTCTCCGACACGCCCCTCGACGAGGGCACGAAAGCGCAGATAGCGATGACAATCTCGCTGTACGTCATCAGTCGCGCGCGATTCTCGTGGGAACTCGAATCGACCATGACGGACGACCAACTCGATTACCCCACCGTCATGCCGCGCATTCTCGACCCGGAGCGATTCCGGTGGGTGCTCGCCGCGGTCGCCGCCGGCGCATTCGATCCTGATCCGGCGGATTCGGACCCCGAGCAGTGGCACGAACACGATTTCCGTTTCGGACTCGAACGACTCCTCGACGGCATCGACATGTACATCCGAAACGTGGAGGACGAGAGATGAGATTGCCGGACCGAGAACAGGTGCAGCGCGTGCGTGATCGGGTCGGCGCGTCGATGCCGGCCGCCCGCGCCGAACTCGCGACGATGGTCGCCTTCCGCTCGGTCGCCGACCCACGACAGTTTCCCGTCGCCGAATGTGTCGGGGCCGCAACGTGGGTGCGCGACGCGTTCGCCGCAGCCGGACTGGACCACGTCGAACTCATCGAAACCTCCGACGGATCACTCGCCGTCGTCGGGCACACCCCCGCTCCGCCCGGAGCTCCCACCATCCTGCTCTACAGCCACTACGACGTGCAGCCCCCGGGCAACGAAGACCTTTGAGACAGCCCGCCGTTCACGCTCACGGAGCGCAACGGTCGTTGGTACGGGCGTGGCGCCGCCGACTGCAAGGGCAACATCATGATGCATCTGCTCGCGTTGCGTGCGGTGCTCGAGGACGGACCCCTACCGGTGGGCGTGCGGATCGTCATCGAGGGATCCGAGGAAATGGGAGGTGAGGGACTCGACCATCTGGTCGAGGAGCGACCGGAGCTGTTCCAGGCCGACCTCATCATCATCGGCGACAGCGGCAACACCGAGGTGGGAAAGCCGACTCTCACCACAACGCTGCGCGGCATCGCGAACGTCGACGTCCATATCGAGACGCTGAAGGGTGAAGTGCACTCCGGCATGTACGGCGGGGGAGCGCCCGACGCGCTCGCCGCACTGGTACACCTGCTGGGCACCCTCCGCGACGCCGACGGAAACACCGTCGTCGACGGCCTCGACGCCACCGCAACGTGGGACGGGGTGCCGTATCCCGAAGACCGGTTCCGCGCCGACGCCGGTGTCCTCGACGGGGTGTCGTTACCGACAACCGGGTCGATCGCCGACGCCGTCTGGGCCCGTCCAGCACTCACTGTGCTCGGAATCGATGCCCCGCCGGTCGTCGGCTCGGCCGCCGCGATCGTGCCCCGCGCGTCTGCGCGTCTGAACCTGCGGGTGCCGCCCGGGATCGACGCGACCACCGCGCAGAACTCGCTCGTCGCGCACCTCGAAGCGCAGGTGCCGTGGGGTGCACACCTGCGGATCGAGCGCGACGTCGTCGGCGAACCGTTCCGCGCCGTGACCGACGGACCCGGCTACACCGCGTTGCGCGCGGCGCTCGAAGCCGCGTACGGGTGTGAGGTAGGCACCGCAGGCCAAGGCGGGTCGATCCCGTTGTGCACTGCGCTGCAGCGTGCGGCGCCGACTGCGGAGATCGCGCTGATCGGGGTCGAGGAGCCTCGCTGCGTCATCCACGCCCCGAACGAGAGTGTCGATCCGTCCGAGATCGAGAATCTTGCGGTGGCGGAGGCGGTCTTGCTGCGTTCCCTGGCCGGCGGCGCCGAGTAGGTCAGACCGAGAGGTCGCGTCGCAGCTTGGCGACATGGCCTGTCGCGCGGACGTTGTATTGCGCGACCTCGATCTTGCCGTCCTCGTCGACGAGGAAGGTCGAGCGGATGACGCCTTGCACCGTCTTGCCGTACATCTTCTTCTCGCCGAACGCACCCCATGCGGTGAGCGTCGTCTTCTCGGGGTCCGACAACAGCGGGAAGTTGAGTTCCTGGTTGTCGCGGAACTTCGCGAGCTTCGCCGGCTTGTCGGGGGAGATGCCTACCACGTCGAGCCCGGCATCGCCCAGTTCGGCGAGGTTGTCGCGGAAATCGCAGGCCTGCTTCGTGCAGCCGGGCGTACTCGCGGCAGGGTAGAAGTACACGATGACTTTGCGGCCGCGGTAGTCGGACAGCGACACCTCGTTGCCGTCGGCGTCGGCAAGTGTGAAATCGGGGGCGGTGTCGCCGGGGGCGAGTCTGCTGGTTTCCGTCATGTCCGCGACAGTAGTAGACCGATCGTCCATTACCGTGGTCGCAGCACACTGCAGCGACTTTCTGGAGGATCACGTGGCTAGGGACACCGGCGACATCGAGCGGGACATCGAAAAGGCCCGCAACCAGCTCGCGAGCACGCTCGACGAACTGAGCCTCCGTGCAAATCCGAAGAACCTGGTGGAACACACCAAGCAGAGCCTTGCCGCGAAGGTGAACCAGCCTCAGGTGAAGAAGTACGCCGCTATTGCGGTGGGCGCGGTGGTGGGGCTGCTCGTGCTGCGCAAGATTCTGCGCTGATTCATGCGGTTCGGTGAGTGCCCGCGTCGTTCTCGACGCGGGCACTCACCGTGTGTACGACAATTCGCCATGTGCCGCGCCAGCAAGTATGACGTGATTCACTGGATGGGTCGGGGTCTGTCTTTGCGCGAAGGAGGCGACCGTCATGCGGGATCTTCGGTGGAACGCACGATTGTTCCTGGCCACTGTTCTCGCCACGGTGGTGTGGTTCGGATCCGGAGCTGCGGCCGCTGCGGGGACCGTCGCCGAGGCCCCGCCCGGCGGTGTCGGCATCTCGGCGGTCGAGCCCGCGGTAGGGGAGGTGGTCGGTGTCGCACATCCGGTGATCGTGCGATTCGCCGCACCGGTCACAGACCGGGCAACGGCCGAGAACGCCGTGCAGATCGTCACCGCCACACCCGTCGACGGACACTTCACCTGGGTGAGCGATCAGGAACTCCACTGGGTGCCGGACGGATTCTGGCCTGGAAACACCGACGTCACAGTCCTCGTCGGCGGGTCGCGGACTCATTTCCAGGTCGGTGACTCATTCATCGCGGTCGCGAATCGCTCGACCCACCAGTTCACGGTCAGCTTGAACGGTGAGGTCGTGCGGACGATGCCGACGTCGATGGGCAAGCCGGGATACGAAACGCCGGTCGGTACATTCACGGTGCTCGAGAAGTTTCGGCACCTGGTCATGGATTCGTCGACGTACGGTGTGCCGATCGACTCGCCCGAGGGCTACCGAATCGACACCGAATATGCGGTGAGGCTCACCTGGGGCGGTATTTTCGTGCATGCCGCACCGTGGTCGGTGGACTCTCAGGGATACGCGAACGTCAGTCACGGCTGTATCAACCTCAGCACCGAGAATGCCGGCTGGTACTACGGAAACGTCAAGCTCGGCGACCCGGTGATCGTGGAAGGATGATGCATTCTACTGTGCCGAGGGCAACAGTGCTGAAAGAGCCCCACACCGGTATCGTCCCCGGTGTGAGGCTTTTTGTTGTGCGCCATCAGGGACTCGAACCCCGAACCCGCTGATTAAGAGTCAGCTGCTCTGCCAATTGAGCTAATGGCGCTTGGTGTTGTGTCTTCGAGCCGTTGTCTCGGCGACGAAGAGAAGATTACACACCTTCGAAGATCGCGCCAAATCGCCTGGTCAGGGCGAATTCAGGTTCGAGTCGCTGTAACGCGCGACGCCGCGGCGGCGATTCGGTATTCGAACGTTATCGACGTTGCGGGGCGTCGAGAGGTCTGCGCGAAACGTGGGCTGGCAAGATCATTTTTACATGTGTTACCTGCAGTTTTGGTGCCTGCGGGGAGGCGGGAGCGGAGAGTGGCAGTGCAACAAGAACAAGTGAGGAGTCCGCGTCGGCGGCCTACCGGAGCCGTGTTGGGGCTGATGATCGTCGGGCTCATGGCCTTCGTCACGGCTTGCTCACCCGGTTCGAGTGCCGGGGCCGACGAGGTGCCGATCGACTCGAACCCGCTCGCGGCGCTCATCAAGCCGACGGTGTCGGCCAACGTGGAGGACGGAGGTGTCGGCTTCTCTCCGATCGAGCCCGTGACGGTCTCGGTGGTCAACGGCAAACTCGAATCGGTCACCCTGCTCAATCCCGACGGGGAGCCGGTCGCCGGCGCGATCGAGGACGACGCGACCTGGGTCAACACCGAACCGCTCGGGTACAACCGCCAGTACGCCCTCGAAGCCGTCGCCTACGGGCTCGGTGGTGCCACCACCTCGACGCTGTCGTTCACGACGTCGTCTCCGTCCAACCTCACTCAGCCGTACGTGATGCCCAGTGAAGGTTCGGTCGTCGGTATCGGTCAGCCGGTCGCGGTGCAGTTCGACGAGAACATCCCGAATCGCCTTGCCGCAGAAGAAGCGATCACGATCACGACGAACCCCCCGGTGGAAGGCGCATTCTATTGGGTCAACAACCGTGAGGTGCGCTGGCGGCCAGAGCAGTACTGGGCTCCTGGCACCACCGTCTCGGTCGATGTGAAGGCCTACGGTAAGGATCTGGGCGAGGGCCTGTTCGGCCAGTCCGATGTCAACACGGCGTTCACGATCGGCGACTCGGTGATCATCCGGGTCGACGACAACACCAAGCAGGTGGTCGTCAATCGCAACGGTGCCGACGTGATCACGATGCCGACGTCGATGGGTAAGGACGACACCCCCACACCCAACGGCATCTACACGATCGGCGACCGGTTCGATCACATGATCATGGACTCCTCGACGTACGGGGTGGCTGTGGACTCCACTGACGGCTACCGCACCCCGGTCGACTGGGCGACCCGCATGTCCTACAGCGGAATCTTCTTCCATTCGGCGCCGTGGTCGCTCGGCGACCAGGGCTACCGAAATACCAGTCACGGGTGCCTGAACCTGAGCCCCGCGAACGCCAAATGGATCTTCGACAACACCAAGCGCGGCGACATCGTGATCGTGAGCAACACGGTCGGCGGGACGCTGTCCGGCACCGATGGCCTCGGCGACTGGAACATTCCGTGGGAAACCTGGAAGGCCGGTAACGCGAATGCCTAGCCGGTGACCCGCACTCGAACGTGGCTCGGCGCCGTTGTGGCGCTGAGCCTCGTTGCTCCTCAACTGCTCGGGTCGCACATCGCGACTGCTGCGCCCGCATCGGGTGCCTCCGCGGGGGTGGACCCCGGCGCGCTTGTCTCGGTCGAACCACTTCCTCCCGAACTTTCCCTTCCCGGCGTCGCCGTAGCCGAGAAGATCGAATACGGCACGCAATGGCGATCTGGTGAGCCCACGGTCGCGACCGGTGCCTTGTTCGTGCCGGAAGGCGATGCACCCGATGGTGGCTGGCCTGTCGTTGCGTGGGCACACGGGACGACCGGTGTCGGCGACGACTGTTCGCTGACGACCCGCACCCCCCGATCCGATGTCGAGAAGATGTACCTCGGGCACTGGCTGGGGCAGGGATACGCGGTGGTGTCGGCCGACTACCCCGGGCTCGGTTCGGAGGGGCTCCACCGATACCTCGACGGTCAGAGCGCCGCGAACAGCGTCGTCGACAGCGTCCGTGCCGGTCGTGCAGTCGATCCGTCCCTGTCCGATCGCTGGGTGGTGATCGGGCACTCGCAGGGTGGCCACGCGGCTCTGCACACCGCCGACATCGCGACCTCCCGCGCCCCGGAACTCGATTTCCGGGGCACCGTTGCGACCGGGGCACCGGCCAACCTCGAGTCGGCATTCACGCTGGGCGTTCCCGGTCTCCCGGATCCGGGCCTGTGGGGCCTCGTGTCGTTCAGTGGGTATCTCTTCTCCGGAGTGCGTGATGCCTATCCCGAGGTCGACATCGACAGCTACTTCACGCCGGCCGGCCGGGAGATCCTCGATCAGGCGGAGGTGCTCTGCTACGACGAACTCGATGCTCTCGCCCGGGGTGTGAGCATCGGTGAGTTGCCGGCGCGTCCGATGTTCGAGGGCGAGCTGCCCGCCGTTCTCGCCGACTATTTGGCGGTCCCCACCAGTGGCTACGACCGTCCGATTTTCCTGGGGCACGGTGTGCACGACGTCATGGTGCCGATCCCGTTGTCGGCGAAACTGGCCGCCGACATGACGGCAGCGGGGACGGACGTGGACTATCGCGTCTATATGGCCGGGCACTTCACCGCCATCGAACGGTCGATGCCCGACACGACCCCGTTCGTGGCGCGGCTGCTCGCAGAGTAGTGCTGCGGCGCACACCTACGCTGCGGTGACTCCGGGTTCAGGCCAGCGGTTTGGCATTGTGTGCTAAATTTTGGCCATGCTGCCAAATACTGATCGTGTCGGCCAGTCTCGCTCGTTCATCGAAGAGGCGCGGCGGGGTCAGATAGTGGCCGCCGCGATCGAGACCATCGCCGAGGTCGGCTACCACCGCGCGTCGATGGGAAAGATCAGCGCTCGCGCGGGCATCAGTCGCGGGCTGATCTCCTACCACTTCGCAGGGAAGTCCGAGCTGTTCAGTCAGGTGATCACCACTGTCTACAGCGACGCGGCCGCTTTCATGACGCCGATGATCGAGGCCGAGACCACCCCCGCCGGGCAGCTACAGGCCTACATCCGCTCGAACCTGGAGTACATGCGCGCCTACCCGGCCCGGATGGTCGCGATCGTGGAGATAATTACCGGCGGCGGTCTGGCCGACCTACCCGAGGCCGACCCGAGCGAATTCGACCGGCAGATGCTGTTGCCGCTGGAACAGCTGTTCGCGGCGGGGCACGCATGCGGCGAGTTCCGGGCCTTCGATGGCACCGTCATGGCCCGGATCGTGCGCGGCGCGATCGACGCCGTTCCCACCGCGCTGTCCCACGAACCCGACCTCGACATCGACCGTTACCTGCAGGAGATCATCACTGCCATCGACCACGCCACCCGGCGGGTCCCGTCCACCTCGGAGCAGAAATGAACCCACTCGACGGCAAGGTCGTACTCGTGACCGGGGGAGCCAGTGGAATCGGTGCGGCCGTCGCCCGACGCTTCGCGTCCTGCAGCGCCCACGTGGTCATCGCCGACATCGATCCGGCTGGGGAGGCAATCGCCCGCGAGATCGGCGGGGTTTTCGTCCGCGCCGACGTCGCCCAGCGGGCCGACAACCTCGAGGCTGTCCGGGTCGCGACCGAGCGTTTCGGCGGGCTCGACGTCGCGGTCCTGAACGCTGGAATCGGTGAACAGGGCGGCTTCATCGAGGACTTCCGGCCTGAGCACTACCGCGACCTGGTCTCCGTCAACCTCGACGGGGTGGTCTACGGGCTGCATGCGGCCCTGGAGGCGTTCACCGAACGGGGCTCCGGCGCGATTCTGGCCACCTCCAGTCTGGCCGGTTTGAGTGAGAGCCCGATCAACCCCCTCTACGCGGCGACCAAACATGCCGTGATCGGGCTGGTCCGTTCGGTCGCGCCGATCGTGGCCGACCGGGGCGTCACCGTGAACGCGCTGTGTCCCACCTTCATCGACACCCCGATCCTCGGTGAGGCGATCCCGTACATCAACGATCTCGGGGTGGCCGTCCTGCCACCCGAACGAGTCGCCGAGGTTGCAGAGCTGGTGCTCGCCCGTGGCGGGAGCGGCGAGGCATGGCCCATCGTGCCGCACGGAGAACCCGGCCCCGTCGTCTTCCCCGAACTCCCGTCGATCATGATCGATCCGAACCGACAGCTTCCGGCGGCCGACGCATGACCATCCTCGCCCGAGCACTGGACCTCACCCGTCGTTACCGCGACGCGACCGCGCTGGACGGTGTGTCCCTGGAAGTTCGGGCCGGGCAGGTGCTCGGATTGCTGGGGCCCAACGGTGCCGGCAAGTCCACCCTGATCAACCTCATGACAGGGTTGCTGCGGCCGAGTTCCGGCAGTGTCGAGCTGTGCGGAGCCGACCCACGCAGCGAGGCGGCGCGACGTGTGATCGGTGTGACGCCGCAGCAGACCGGACTGCCGGAGACGTGGCGGGTCGCCGAACTGGTGGACTTCGTTGCGGCGCACTTCCCCGACCCGGTGGACCGAACCGAGCTGCTCGATCGCTTCGGCCTCGCCTCCCTCGCCGATCGGCAGGCCGGCGGATTGTCCGGCGGACAGCAACGACGGGTGGCCGTCGCACTGGCCTTCGCCGGGCGGCCTCGGTTGGTGTTTCTGGACGAACCCACCACCGGCCTCGACGTGGGCGCCCGGCGGGCATTGTGGGACGGCATCCGTTCCTTCCATGCGGACGGCGGAGCCGTCCTGCTGACCAGCCACTACATCGAGGAAGTAGAGGCGCTCGCCGACCGGGTCGTGGTGATGGACCGCGGCCGGATCATCGCCGACGGTGGCGTCGCCGAGATCCGCGGACGGGTCCGGCTCAAGCGGGTCACGCTGACCGACCCGGTGCTGCCGGAATTGATCGGGGTTGCCTCGATCGAACGAGACGCCGACCGCACCCATCTGCTCACCAACGACGCCGGTGCGCTGGTCCGAGAACTGGTGACCTCCGGCGCATCCTTCACCGACATCGAGATCGAGTCCGCCTCGCTGGAGGACGCCTTCCTGGCGATCACCGGTGATCGGCGGGCCACATGACCCGAGAGGCCCTTGTATGTCCTCTTTGACCATGACCTACACCCAGCGCAACCTCGCCGACAATATTCGCACGCCCACGATGTTCCTGACCGTGGCGCTGGTCCCGGTCGGCGTCATGGTGTTCTTCGTCGTGCCGTTCATCGGGCAGGATGCAGCGGCGATCACTTCGGCCACCGCAACCCTGGTGGTGTTCGGGGTGCTCATGGCCTGCGTCGGCCATTTCAGCGTCGCGATCGCGGCGCAACGGGAGTCCGCCTGGGGGAACTACCTGCGCACCCTCCCGGGTGGAATCGCGCCGCAGATGCTCGGCCATCTGCTGGTCGGGCTGGTCGTTGTCGGAGCGGCGATTATCCCGATCCTGCTGGTGGCCGGACTGTTCACCGCGGCCACGGCTCCGCCGCCGCGGGTACTGCTGGCGGCGGGAGCGCTGCTGATCGCGGTGGTGACCTTCACCCTGATGGGGCTGGCGATGGGTTACTTGATGTCGATGCGAGCGGCCGTCATCGCCAACAGCATCGGCTTCCTGCCGCTCGCGGTGGCGGGCGGGATGTTCTTCGACGAGGCGGACACGCCGGAAATCATCGAGCGGATCGCGCCCTACGTACCCACTCGGGGCGCGACCGATCTGGTGTTGGTCGCGCTCACCGGGGAGTCCGTCGGGCCGCTGTCGTTGGTGATGCTCGCGGTGTGGATCGTGGTTCTCGCCGGGCTCACCGTCTGGGGTCATCGTCGTGATCAGATCCGCCGGTTCGACTGAGGTCGCTCGGCGACAGGCCAGGCGACACTGTCGGCGCGGAACCAGGTCCATCCGCGGACGTCCCAGACGAGCGATTGTGCCGCGATCCGCTCGGCGTAGTCGTCCCACGCGGTGGTTCCACGGGGTCCCCAGGCCTTCTCGGCGAGTCCGCCCAGCCGTGGCAGGAGCATGAACTCGAGCTCTTCGCCGGTGGCGATCGTTTCGCACCAGATCGCAGCTTCGACACCGGCGACCTGATCATCCGAAGCGACCCCCGGGGTGTCGTCGACAGGGTCCCACTCCACACCGTGGCGCAGCGACATCGGAGCATAGACCGGCAGCCCTATGCGGCCACGCAGGTCTTCCTGCGTCGAATCGGCAGCGGAGTCCGCGTGTGGGCTGTCGAAGTACACGCGACTCATCGGCGAGATCAGGAGCTTGGTGCCGGCCTTCAGTGCTCGGGGTACATCCTCAGCGGCCTTGTTCAGCGTGTCGCGCAGCAGTGGCAGCATCTCGGCCGGCACCAGATCCTGCAGGACGTCGTTGTTCATCATGGCCTCGGTCGCACGCGAGTCCATCCAGTACTGAACAGTGACCTCCGAGTTCAGCGTCGCACGGGCGATCTCTTGCCATCCGACGGCGAGGCGGCGACGTTCCCGAACGAGTTCGATGGCCCGTTCCACGAACGCCGCATGCGCTTCGTCCGCCATCCCGAACGCCTCGTCGCCTCCGATATGCATGTAGGCGCTCTGCGGGAATTGAGGGATCACTGCGTCGAGGACGTCTTCGACGAACCGCCATGTCGCGTCCGATTCGGGATCGAGGGTGCCGACAGCCAAACCCTCGCGCACCTTTTCCGCGTTCGGCGGCGCCAGCTCAGGGTAGGCCTCGAAGATCGCACCGGTATGCCCGGGCATGTCGATCTCGGGCACGACAGTGACGAATCGGGCCGCCGCGTAGGAAACGAGCTCGGCCATCTCGGCGAGTGTGTAGTACCCGCCCGGACGGTCGCCGATGGCCCCGGTGCTGCCGATGCTGATCAGCTCCGGCCTGGTCGGCACTTCGATTCGCCAGCCTTGGTCGTCGGTGAGGTGTAGATGCAGCACGTTGAGCTTGTGCAGCGAACACATGTCGATGACGCGGCGAACCGTGTCCGGGCCGTGGAAGGTGCGGGCGACGTCGAACGACAACCCGCGCCAGGCGAAGCGGGGGCCGTCGATGATCGACAAAGCCTCGAGGTCGGTGCGACCCGCCAGGGTGCTGGCGGCGAAAAGTTGGCGCAGTGAGGTGAGGCCCCGGTGCACTCCTTCGGCAGTCGCGCCCCAGACGCGGATGCCGGCGGCGGAGATGCGGAGACCGTAGCGTTCGTCCGCTGCGCCGTGCACAGATTTGCCGTCGGCTCGGATCCCGCCCGCCGGGGCCACTGAGTCGAGTTCGTCGGTGGCCAACTCGACGGTGATGGCGGGTGTCTGCGTGCTTCGAGGAATCTGATCGAGGACGAGGCCGGAGTCGACGGTGACGTCCTCGATGAAGCGCAACACGGTGGCATCGAGCTCCGCCGCGGCCACGACGACCGGTACGCGGTCTGCGATCGTGAACGAGCCGGCGTGGGTGTCCAGGTGGGTGGGAGCGGGGACGAGCGGAACTGCCATTCTTGCCGCCTATCGTACGGAGTTGATCAGGATGGGTAGCCCACCTCACGATTAGGGTTTTCTGGGGTCTCGTCAGCGTACTGGTGGGCAGCCGGTGCTCCCGGTTGGCCAAGATGGCGAATAGGTCGCAGGCGGCGTCACTGTCGATGCCGACGGTGAGGAAGTCGTCGATGACCAGCAGGTCCGGGTTCGACAGGTCACTGAGCAGCGACGACGCCGCCCGGGGACACTTCACGGTGGTACGCGTGGTGTGGCGGGATCGACTCGGTTCGCAGGTGGTGTGGATCGAACGGTACCTGTCAGTGGTCGGAGTTACCGTCGAGGTGCTGCGTGAGCAGCGCGAGATATCGCTGGCGGAGGAACTGATGGACGACTTCATGGCACTGCTGGCGTCGTTTCGGGTCGGTCCTACCGGTTGCGGTCGAAGCAGAGTCAACATCGACTTCTCGAGGATGCGGGACCGCGGCGCGGTCGGCGTCAAGCGCGGCACGATCAACCGGGAACTCGCGTTCCATTTCGCGCGTCAGGTCGCCGACTACGCGGCCGCCGCCGACGCGACGGTGATCGCCGTCGAAGATCTCGCCACCCTCGAACCGCGTGGGCGTGGTTGCATGGAGGCATGAAGAAACCCCCTGTGTCCTGAATAATCTCGGGTCACAGAGGGTTTCTGTTGGGGTGAGTGACGGGACTCGAACCCGCGACAGCCAGGATCACAACCTGGTGCTCTACCAACTGAACTACACTCACCATCGCAATCGCCTACGGTCGTAATCCGCGTGCGCTTGCGGTACAGATACTAGCGTGACTTTGGCGAAAACGCCGAATCGCCTGGTCAGGCCGGTCCGAGGTCCTTCACTGCAGTGGCGATGTCGGCAGACGACGGTCCGGGCTCGGGGACGAACACCGTGCGTCGGTAGTAGCGCAATTCGCGGATCGACTCTTTGATATCGGCCAGCGCCCGATGCGACAGCCCTTTCTCCGGTTGACCGAAATAGATCCGTGGGTACCAGCGGCGGGTCAGTTCCTTGATCGAGCTGACGTCCACCATCCGGTAGTGAAGGAAGCCGTCCAACTCGGGCATGTCCCTGGCGATGAAGGTGCGATCGGTTCCGATCGAGTTGCCGGCAAGGGGGGCGGTGCCCGGTTCGGTGACGTGCTCACGGATGTAGTCGAGCACCAGCTTCTCGGCCTCGGCGAGGCTGACGGTGGAGCGGCGCACTTCCTCGGTGAGTCCGGACTTCGCGTGCATCTGCTGCACCACGTCCGGCATGGCGGCGAGTGCGGCATCGTCGGCGTGGATGACGATGTCCACTCCGTCGCCCAGCACATTGAGGTCGCTATCGGTGACCAGCGCCGCAATCTCGATCAGCTTGTCGCTGCCGATCTGCAGCCCGGTCATCTCACAATCGATCCATACGAGTTTGTCCTGCACAACTGACAGCGTAGCCAGATGCTGGAGCGGTTAAGGTCGTCGGTGGGTGCGCCGAGGCCTGTCACAGGTCGATTGGGGAGATCGAATGGCCGAAACTTCGCGACCGAGCATGACGATCGCCGACGGCTATGCCGTCATCGGCGGGGCGCTGGAATTGGGCGCTGTCGTGCACGACGGCGTGGTCGATCCGGCGGCCCACGTACGAATACCTCTGGCGACCCTGAACCGGCACGGGCTGGTGGCAGGCGCCACCGGCACCGGAAAGACCAAGACGCTGCAGCTGATCGCGGAGCAACTCTCCACCGCGGGAGTGCCCGTCGTCGTGGCCGACGTGAAGGGCGATCTGTCGGGGTTGTCGGCCGCAGGGGAGATGAACGATGCGCTCGCGGCCCGCGCGGTCGGCACAGGCGACGACGACTGGAACCCGACCGGCTTT
This sequence comes from Rhodococcus ruitaii, assembly GCF_055230935.1. Taxonomy (NCBI): domain Bacteria; kingdom Bacillati; phylum Actinomycetota; class Actinomycetes; order Mycobacteriales; family Nocardiaceae; genus Rhodococcus; species Rhodococcus ruitaii. The sequence continues at coordinate 79,265 of NZ_JBUYWC010000020.1, forward strand.
CCCGTGCGGTTCTATTCACTGGGAACTGAGGGGGTGGGGATCCCCGTTCGCGCGACCGTCACCTCGTTCGGTCCGATCCTGCTGAGCAAGGTGCTCGAACTGAACGCGACCCAGGAATCCACGCTGGGGCTGATCTTCCACTGGGCAGACAAGAACGGTCTCGCACTGCTCGATCTGAAGGACCTGCGTCAGACCATCACGCACCTGACGAGCGACGAGGGGCAGGCCGAACTCCACGGCATGGGCGGGGTGTCCAAGGCGACGGCGGGGGTGATCCTCCGCGCAATCGTCAACTTGGAGGCCGCGGGCGGCGACACGTTCTTCGGGGAGCCCGAACTCGAAACAGAAGACCTGCTCGACGTCGTCGGTGGTCAGGGGACGCTCAATCTGATCGAGCTCGGCGATCAGGCGACGCGTCCGCAGTTGTTCTCCACATTCCTGATGTGGTTGCTGGCAGACCTGTTCCAGGCGCTCCCGGAAGTTGGTGACCTCGACGAACCGAAGCTCGTGTTCCTCTTCGACGAGGCGCACTTGTTGTTCGCGGATGCGTCCAAGGCGTTTCTGCAGCAGGTCGAGCAGACGGTCAAGCTGATCAGATCGAAAGGGGTCGGCATCATCTTCTGCACGCAGCTGCCGTCCGACATCCCGAACGTGGTGCTCTCCCAGCTCGGTGCGCGTGTGCAGCATGCCCTGCGCGCGTTCACCCCGGACGACCAGAAGGCGCTGGCGAAGGCGGTCCGCACCTACCCGACGACGGAGTTCTACGATCTCGAGGACGCCCTCACGACGCTGGGGACGGGTGAGGCGATCGTGACGGTGCTGTCCGAAATGGGTGCTCCGACGCCCGTCGCGTGGACGCGGATGCGCCCACCGAGATCGCTGATGGACACGGTTGGCGAGAACGCGATGCGGGCGGCAGCACAGGCGAGCCCGCTGTACGGAAAGTACGGCCGCACCATCGACCGGGAGTCGGCATACGAAAAGCTCACCGCCACGGTAGCGGGCGCACCGGACAACGACCCGGATTTCGAGGTGCCGCCACTGCCGGGGCGATCCGGAGAGCGCGCACCGGACGTAGGGCTCGACAGCGGATCATCCCTCGTCGAGCAGGTGCTCGGGAACAGTGCGGTGAAGGCGTTCCTGCGTTCGGCAGCGTCGACCGCCGGTCGCGAGATCTCGCGAAGCATCTTCGGGACCGGTCGGCGACGACGACGGTAGTTGCTATACCTGCGCGTCGACACGTGGTGCGACGGTGCGGGGCCTGCTCGAGGTTTGCGGATGTTCGGGTTGCGCATCGACGATCTTCTCGCCGGATGCAGACCCGATGCCGTACTCGAAATTGTGGTGCAGGAACGAATCCCGGGAGTCGTCCAGGATATCCATCCACGGCGCGGGGAGTGCTGGTGCGGCAGTGCCGGTGAGCGTCGACGTGTAGCTACGGTTGCGGTAGCCCATGATGTCGTCCTTCTTGTCCTTCTTCCACTGCTTGAACACCTCGCCTTGGCGCTCGACGTGGAACTCCGGGTAGTCCGTCGAATCGACGAGGTCGCGAATGTACGCGGCCTGGAAGTCGATGTCCTCGACCGGATTACGCAGCGTCTCTTCGCGGCTCCGCCACGACTCGATGTCTGCGGCACGTGCTGCGGGCCCGGGCAGTGCGATCCGGCCCAGCATCACGTCGCGCGCGTACCAGGCCTGTGCGTCGAACATGTTGAACGTGAAGTACTGGTCCTGCATACCGAGATACATCAGGCGCGGGTTGTCCTGGAAGAAGATGCCCTTGTAGATGTTTCGCGGGTACAGCCGGTTGTTGGTGCGCAGCCGAAGAGTGTCGGGCAGGAACGGGAAATGGTGCAGGTAGCCGGTACAGAGCACGATGGCGTCGACTTCGCGTGTGCTGCCGTCCTTGAAATGCGCGGTGTTGCCGTCCACGTGGGTGAGGAGTGGCACCTCGGAGAACGCCTCGGGCCAGTCGTGTCCCATCGGCGCCGAGCGGTAGCTGAAGGTGACTTCCTTCGCGCCGTACTTGTAGCACTGCGTGCCGATGTCCTCGGCCGAATAGCTGCTGCCGACGAGAAGCAGGCGCTTGCCGGCGAATTCTGCTGCATCGCGGAAATCGTGCGCGTGCAGGACGCGACCGGGGAATCGATCGAGGCCCTCGAATTCGGGCACGTTCGGAGTTGAGAAGTGTCCGGTCGCAACCACGACGTAGTCGAACTCGTCGGATTCGAGTTCGCCCTTGTCGTGATCCATCACGGTGACGGTGAACTTCTCGGTCTGCTCGGAGTAGTCGACCCACCGAACCGCGGTATTGAACCGGACGTACTTGCGCACATCGCTTTTCTCGACCCGGCCCATGATGTAGTCGAGAAGCACTGCGCGCGGCGGGTATGAGGGGATGGGTCGCCCGAAATGCTCCTCGAAGGAATAGTCGGCGAACTCGAGGCATTCCTTGGGGCCGTTGGACCACAGGTACCGATACATGCTCGTGTGCACGGGCTCGCCGTGGGCATCGAGGCCGGTGCGCCACGTGTAATTCCACATTCCGCCCCAGTCCGCCTGCTTCTCGAAGCAGACGATGTCGGGGATATCATCGAGACCGGCCTTCCGTGCTGCCTCGAAGGCGCGCAGCTGCGCGAGCCCGCTCGGTCCTGCTCCAAGAATTGCGATCTTCGCCGACAAGTTGTCTCTCCTGTGTTTGTGAAAAATTTCCCGTGAATCATTGCTAGCACAGGGAATAGGCAATGGGGAACTTCCGGCACGACGTGCCAGGCATCGAGAAGCAGCTGGAAAACCCCAGTTGGAAGCGGGTAGGCCGGAGGGATAACTGTGCCATTCCGCTGTGGCCGGGATCACGGTAATGCGACAAAACCGGCGACCGATGCACCCGCATCGATCGCCGGTCTCGCGTGGACGGGGGTTGTCAGCCGCCGAGCTTCCTGTAGAACGCGCCCGCGATCGGGGCGGAGATGGATCGGGGGGAGAACTGTCCCGCTGCCGACATCGCCTTGGATATCAGACCGGGAACGATGCGCATCCGGTTCTGTGCGAGCGCATCCAACGACACCTTTGCGGTGTGTTCGCTCGAGATCCACAGGAAGTCGGGAACGATCCGGTCGACGATCGACGCGTCGGACGGATCCGGAACCTCGGTGCGTACCGGCCCGGGGGCGAGCAGCGTGACATTCACGCCACTGCCCTTCAGCTCGCCGCGAAGCGACTCGGAGAAGGTATTGACGAAAGCCTTCGTGGCCGCATAGGTCGCGTTGTTGGGGATCGCCATGTTGCCCGCCGCCGACCCGACCATCAGGATCGCACCGGACTTGCGCTCGACCATCCCGGGCAGGACCGCCAGCGTCAGATCGTGCACCGCGACCGCATTGAGCTCCATCTGCGCCCGTTCGTAGGACGGATCCAGCTCGGCCACCGCACCGAACGTGGCGATACCGGCGTTGTTGCACAAGATGCTGATCCGCCGCGTGGACAATTCGTCGACGAGACCGGTCCGGGAATCGCGGTCGGACAGGTCGCATGCGCGCACGTCGACCTCGACGCCATGTGTGCGGAGCTTGGTCGCGAGCGTCTCCATCAGGTCGCCGCGCCGGGCGACGAGGATCAGCGAATGCCCGCGTGCAGCGAGCTCGGTGGCGAGGGCCTCACCGATACCGGAGGAAGCTCCGGTGACGACGGCGCGGGCATCGGGGTGGGGGTTCGGCAGAGTCACGGTGTGTCAGCGTAGTCGGCCACGTGAGCGCTCGTCGTCCGCGCGGTCGGCTGTGGTTGACAGGTGTCGCATTTCTGTCGAGTCGGCGCCATCTTCGGCTGTATAGCGACGGTATGAGAGATCGACTCCGGGTATGCAGTCGCACTGCTGACTGGTCGCTCATAAGCTGCGGGGCATGAACGCACACACGGACGTGAAGCTCGGCATGGGCGCTGACGCGACACGGCGGCAAGTCTTCGCGTGGGGGTTGTGGGACTGGGGTTCGGCAGCATTCAACGCGGTGATCCTCACCTTCGTGTTCTCGGTGTACCTCACCGACGCCGTCGGTGACGATCTTCCCGGGTCGATCTCCGCGAGTACATGGCTCGGTTGGGCACTCGGCATCGCAGGGTTCGCCATTGCCGTACTCGCGCCCGTGTCGGGGCAGAAGTACGACGCGACCGGCCGGCGGAAGCGTTCGTTGGGTGTTCTGACATTCGTGACAGTGGTGTTGATGGCCGGCATGTTCTTCGTCCGGGACGACTACCACTTCTTGTGGCTCGGGCTCGTACTCCTCGGCGCCGGCTCGGTGATCTTCGAACTTGCCAATGTCCCCTACAACGCGATGCTCAGTCAGGTCTCCACCGAGAAGAACATCGGTCGGGTATCCGGATTCGGCTGGTCCATGGGCTATTTCGGTGGCATCGTGCTGCTTCTGCTGTGCTACACGGGATTCATCGCGGGAGACGGCGACACTCGAGGATTTCTGTCGATCACCACCGACGACGGACTCAACATCCGGCTGGTGGCGCTGCTCGCCGCGGTGTGGTTCGCAGTGTTCGCCCTGCCCGTATTGTTCACGGTGCCCGAGAAGCCCCACCAACGCGCCGACGACGAACGGCGGGTGGGTTTCGTCGAGTCGTACCGTGTGCTGTGGCACGACCTGAAGGAACTGTGGACGGAAGACCGGCGCACTGTCGGCTTTCTCGGCGCGTCCGCATTGTTCCGCGACGGACTCGCCGGGGTGTTCACCTTCGGCGCTGTCCTCGCTGTCACTGTGTACGAGATCAGTGCCGCCGACGTGTTGTTGTTCGGTGTGGCCGCAAACGTGGTCTCGGCGCTCGGTGCCCTTGCCGCAGGACGCATCGACGACCGGGTCGGCCCCAAGGCCGTCATCGTTGTCTCGTTGGTGTCGATGATCGCGGTGGGCGTGGTGCTGTTGGTGGTGTCAGGGCCGCTGATGTTCTGGGTCTTCGGGCTTCTGCTGTGCCTGTTCGTCGGCCCTGCGCAGTCGTCGGCGCGTACCTTCCTGGCTCGTATCACGCCGGCCGGCCGCGAGGGACAGATGTTCGGTCTCTATGCGACTACGGGGAGGGCAGTGTCGTTTCTCGCGCCGACGCTGTTCGGATTCTTCGCCTGGTGGTTCGGTGCAGACCGGGCCGGCATCGTGGGTCTGCTCCTCGTGCTGGGGTTGGGCTTGGCCGCGTTGCTGGCGGTGCGTGCGCCGGAACGCTCAGTCGCGCGTTGAGAGTGCGCCGACCACCTGCTCCGCCGCGTTGCGGTGGCCCGCGGCGTTGGGGTGGAGCGGGATACCCGGCGAGGTCGGAACTATCCCTTCCATCCACCGCTGCTCGGGGGTGGCGCACGCGTCGTGTCCCGTCGTCGATGCGCGCAAGTCCACGAACTCGGCTCCCACCGCAACGACCTGCTGGGCCATCACCGCGTTGAGACGGTCGATCTTGGACTGCAGGTATGTGGCGTCCTGCGGCCAGATCTGTTGGTCGGGGAAACAGCCCCCATCGCGGATCCCCGTGGGGTAGCCGACGAACAGGATGTGTGCGTGCGGAGACCGCGTCCGGATCTCCTCGACGATCGCAGCGTACGTGGGTGTGAACGCATCGATCGCGGCATCGTAGGGATCGGGCTCCCCGGAATCACTCTCCGCGCAGGACGCACCTTGTGGGGGAGGGGTGAAATTGGTGCAGGAGATGGCCAACTGGACGAGGCCGACGTCGTTTCCTCCGATCCCGACCGTGACCAGGTCGGTATCGGGACGCAATGCGTCGTATTGCGGAGCCACGGGAGTTCGCGTAACGATAGCGAGCTGAGTGCCAGGTAGATCTTCCGAGACAGCCCCGCTGCACGACACATCGACGAAGTCGCGTACGCCGATCGCCTGCGCAACCAGGCTCGGATAGTTGACCGCGGCTCTGCCGCATTCGGGGCTCGAGCCCTGCGGTGGGATTCCCGGCCCGGCGACGAACGAATCACCCAGGGCGACATACGAGTGGTAGGGCGTCTGAGCGGACGCCGGCGTCGCAGTGCTCATCGCCGCCGCAGCAACTACCGCGACAGCAGCGGCCGCCACGCGACCCCCGAGTGACGACCAGCGCATACGACCCCCTTTGTCCGATTCTCCCATTGTGACGGGGTGCGCCGCATCTGTCAGGAAAACTGGATGTCAAGCCTTGAAGTACACGAGTTGGTGTGCGGTGGCGAGCAATGTGCTGCCCGAGCCCCACAGGTGTGCGGTCTGGTCGAAGTAGTTCTGCCCGAACCGGTTGCTGCGGGCTGTGGCGAGGATCCGTCGATCCGACTGGGCTTCGATCTCGGCGGCGTCTGCGTGGAAGTAGATCGTCAGAGTCACCGTACCGGCGGGGAGCGCATGGCCGCGACGCAGGAACGCGCGGGGGTAGAACACATCACACAGAGCAGTCAGTGAGGTGAAGTCGAGCGGACGCGGAGGTTCGTCGCGTACCCAGAGGGTCGAGGTGGAATCAGGGTGCGGGGAGGCGTCGGCGCCGGGAACGGCTCCCTCGACGAAGCGCATCTCGTAGTTCTTCACCCACTCCACGAAGTCGGGGAAAGGACTGACGGCCACCTCATCCTCGCGGGGCGCTACGGGTGCGACCAGTTCGGTCGACGCCCAGGTGTCTTTTCGCGTGCCGAACACCGCGGTCGCGGTGGTCGTGACAGATCCGTCCTGAGTCAGTTCGATCGTCCAGTGCTGGCTCGAACGATTGGTGCGGACCGGCCGCGCGACCACCTCGAACTCCCCGTACTGGATAGCGGCCGCGTAGTTGACGGTGAGCGAGAGCGGCGCTCCGAGGACTTCGGGATGCAGTTGGACGGCGCGCAGCATGGTGGCAGCCGTGACACCACCGAACGGGCCGACCATGTTCGCGTATGCCGGGTGGGTGGCTCCGGCGTACCGGCCCGCGTCGATGGAGGTGAGCGCTACCGCTGCATCGAAGACATGGACAGCATTCTCGGTTTCGGGCATGTGGCCATGAAACCAGACTCCGCGACGCGCTTCGATTACCGCCCGGGTAAGCGGGTCGGATACGAACGGACTACTGCCATGGCGTATTGCAGAGGTCTTGACGTGCCTTGGTCCAGAACGGGGTGAGTTCGACGGGTCCGGCGTCCGGGTGGTCGCGCTGGGCCAGGTCGATGAACTCGAGGACCGTCATGCCTGCTGTCCGTGAGTACACGCACGCTTGCAGAGCGAGTTCGGCCGCATCGGCGAAGGGCAGGGCGTTGCCCCACGGGCCGAGGTCGGTCGAGTCCACGAACGTATCGAGATCCGAGCCTCTGCGGTTGTACTCGAGTTGAAGTTCGTAACCGCAGGGTTCTCCGAACAACGCGGAGCAGGTAGTCGAATGCCCGTCGAGGATGAATGCGCTGTCGTCGAGGACATACCGGGTCGGATCCTTCGGGGTCTCCCACACGATGAAGAACGCCGCCACGGCGGCCGCGATCAACACGAACAGCAACAGCGCGCCGCGTTTCATGGGAACTGGCACCTCATCGACGTCGCCTCACATGTGCTCCGACGGCGGCCGCGACGGCGCCGGGTGCTTCGTCCGGGATCCAGTGCGATACCCCGTCGAGAACTTCGAAGCGGTAGTCGGAGTCGACGTAATCGCGGCAGAGCTCAGCGGCGAACCGGCCGACGGCAGCATCGCCGGTGCTCCAGATGTATGTGGTGGGGACTTTCACCGGCGGGATATTCCCGGTGTCGCGGGTCATCGCCCGATACCAGTTGAGCGCTGCAGTGAGTGCCCCGGGGTCGCGCAGTGCGGCAACATATTCGTCGATTGCGCCGGTCGATACTCCTTCGCCGTACGCGTCGCGGAGGCGGCGTGCGTCGTCGGCGAGGAGGTCGTGCTCTGCTGTGCCGGTTTCACGAAACTGGGAGAGGTAGGTCGAGCGGGATTTCTGGTCGTCGTCCTCACGCAACGCTCGACCGAGCGCAGCCAGGTGCGGGATCGACAGCGCCGTCAGTGATCGCACCCGCTCGGGGTGGTGTGCCGTCACGTGCCATGCGACGGACGCACCCCAGTCGTGTCCGACGATGTGTGCGTCGTCGACTCCGAATGCGTCGAGAATTCCCAGGATGTCCGCGCGGAGGTGCGCGATCCCGTAGTCCGCGACCGCATCCGGGCGGGCGCCGGGGGAATAGCCGCGTTGATCAGGTGCCAGCAGCCGTAGTCCGTCGCCGGCGAGCTTCGCAGACACCGCGTCCCAACAGCGTGAGGTCTGGGGGAATCCGTGTAGTAGGACGACCGGTGGTCCGTCGTCGGGCCCCGCGACCCGGACGTCGAATGTCAGATCGCCCAGCGTGACCGGGACCGTTTCGGAATCTGCAGATTCGAGCACCCCTCAACCGTACGTCCCGAAGTCAGTCGTGGAGCGGATTCCACGCGGACATGCCGAGCATGATCAGACGCAGCTGTTTCTCCCCGCGGGTGACGACTTCGGCTTCGGCGGTACGACCGGGTTCGACGGTGAGTAGGTCCAGCACCACTTCGAACATGGAGGTGACGAGTAGGCCAGCGGCCATCTCGAGGTCGTCGGCCTCCCAAGTGGCGAGGTGGGGGATGCGTGCGAGGTCGACCGCGAGTTCGCGGGTGAGAAGGCGGAGTTCGACGGCGAAGACCCGCACCACTTCCGGATGACCGCCATGACGTTCGCGTGCGAGGAATCGGAATGCGAGTTCGTGGTCGCGCACCTGCCGGAGCAGTGCGGTCAGTGATGCCTGGGCGTTCGAGGGGCTCGGATTGCGGCGTGCGTCGCGCAGGATCGAGCGGAGCAACCGCATCGTGTCGTCGGTGAGTGCGACGCCGAGTTCTTCCATCGACGCGAAATGCCGGTAGAACGCGGTGGGCACGATACCGACCGCTCGCGCGACCTCGCGCAGGCTCACGCTCGCGAAACCGCGATCCGAGGACAGTTCGAGTGCGGCATCGAGGATTGCCCGGCGGGTGCGTTCTTTGCGTTCGGCCCGGCTGCTCGGATCGGGTGCGGGGGCTACGGGCACGTCCCGAGTGTAGGCAGACGGTCCATCTCCTGGGCGCACCGCCCCCCACCGGGGGTGTTATCGCTGTCACATGCGGGTTGACAGTGTCCGACTCGGACCTGCCACACTGCTTCAGTGTACAAATGTGCACTGAAATGATGATTCCGAATCGGAAGGTTGGACATCATGACTGCGAGCCTCGCGCCGAGCCGTGCCCCACTTCGGATCGGACTCGGAAAACTGCTGTTGGGAGCGCTTGGTTCCCTCTCGGCACCACACCACCCGGACCGCTACCTCGAACTCGCCGACCCGCTACTCGCGACCATGGTCAACCGGGCCAGGATCGTCGATATCGACACAGGTGTGCACGGATCAACCACGCTCACCTTGCGCCCTTCGAGGGCATGCCGGTTCGAGCCGGGGCAGCACATCCAGCTCGCTGTGGTGATCGACGGCGTGCGGCATACGCGCACGTTCTCGCCGACCCCAGTGCCGGGATCGCGCGATCTGGTGCTCACCGTCGGGATGCGGCCCGGTGGGCTGGTATCGGGTCACTTCGCGGACCGCGCCCGGATGGGGGACGTCGTCGAGGTCGGTGACGGTACCGGGGATTTCGTGCTTCCCGAGTCGCGGCCGTCGCGTCTACTGATGATCAGCGGCGGTTCCGGTATCACACCTGTGCTGTCGATGCTGCGGTCGCTCGCTCTCGAAAGGAGTCCGAGTGCAGTGACGTTCGTGCACTACGCGCGCACCTCAGCGCACATCCCCCGTCGCACGGAACTCGATACATTGGCGTCATTGCCCAATGTCGAGGTCGTATTCGCGCACACCCGTGATGAGGGTGGACACCTCCGCGGGCGGTTCGAACGCGCACACCTCGACGCAGTTGCGCCGTGGTTCGCCGACACTCCCACCTACGTGTGCGGGCCGTCCGGCCTGGTCGAGAGTGTGCGCGACGTCTACGTCGAAGCCGGATGCTCGGACCTGCTGCGTACCGAAGAATTCGCGCCGCGGGCGTACGGCGTCGACCCCGACGACGCGTCGGGATCGGTGTTGTTCGCCGCGTCCGGAATCGTCGCTTCCAATAGCGGTGCGACGGTGCTCGAGCAGGCCGAGAAAGCCGGGCTCGCACCGGATTATGGATGCCGCATGGGGATCTGCCACACCTGCACCGCAGTCCGGTCTTCTGGAACTACACGCGATGTGCGCACGGGCGAGCCTGGCGCCGAACCGGGCGCGCGCATCCAGATCTGCGTCAGCGCGCCGGTTGGCAACGTCACCGTCGACCTCTGACCACACCGCACTTCCGACCCGAAGAAACTGGAGGACAGTATGTCCGGCAGCCAGGTGGCACGCGCCGCCGCGGAACCGATTGTGCTCGGCCGCGATCAGGTTGACGAGATCGGCGCTGAATTGGATGCGATCCGGGAACGCACCCTCGCCTCTCTCGGTGCCGAAGATCGCGACTACATCTACCGGATCATCAAGACCCAGAGAGGATTCGAGGTGGCCGGTCGCGGACTGCTGTTCCTCGGATTCTTCCCGCCGGCCTGGGTGGCTGGGGTGGTGTCGCTCAGTGTGTCGAAGATCCTGGACAATATGGAGATCGGCCACAATGTGATGCACGGACAGTACGATTGGATGCGCGAGCCGTCGCTCAACTCCCGATCCTTCGAATGGGACACGGTGTGCCCCTCGGATCAATGGCGGCACTCACACAACTACATGCACCACACCTACACCAATATCGTGGGAATGGATCGCGATATCGGGTACGGCATTCTCCGCATAGACCCTGCCCAGAAATGGCATCCGTACTATCTCGGCAACCCTGTCTACGCAACGGCTTTGATGCTGTTGTTCGAGTGGGGTGTCATGTTCCACGACGCGGAAGTCGAGCGGATCGTCAAGCGTGAACGGAGCTGGCGCGATGTACTCCCGCTGGCGAAGGGATGGTGGCGCAAGTCGCGGCGTCAAATCGTCAAAGATTACGTTGCGTTCCCGCTGCTGAGCGGTCCGATGTTCGTTGCGACACTGGTCGGTGACGCGACCGCGAATCTGGTCCGCAACGTGTGGACGTTCTCGATCATCTTCTGCGGGCATTTCCCGTCGGGTGTGCAGTCGTTCTCGATGGACGAGACCGCAAACGAGACGCGCGGCGAATGGTATGTGCGCCAGATGCTGGGGAGTGCGAACATCAGCGGCACACCACTGTTCCACATCATGTCGGGCAACCTGTCGCACCAGATCGAACACCACCTGTTCCCGGATCTGCCCGCGCATCGGTATCCGGAATTGGCGCCGCAGGTACAGGCACTCTGTGAGAGGTACGGGTTGCCCTACAACACGGGCGGTCTGTTCGCGCAGATCTCGTCCGTCTGGAGGAAGATCTTCCGGTTCGCGCTTCCACCGGCCCTGGTGTCACCGGAGCCGGCGACAACGGTACTCATCGAGCGGTCGCCGAGAGCCGAGCGCAGCACGGAGCCGGTGGGTACGCTCGCGCGGGACAACACGTGAGGGGATCCGGCATGGTGGGAAGATTCGAGCGGAACAAGGACGTCATCCAGGACGTGACCGAATCGGCGGCGACGCATGTCGGCGCGATCGCGAATATCATCACCGGCGCAGTCCGCGACGTGACCCGCGAGATCGGTGATCTGATCACCGAGGGCATCGAGATGCGGGAGGCCTCGCGTAAGGCGCGTTCCGATCATGAGGGGTCCGAAGAGAGGTAAGCAGGGCAAAGGTGAAGCTCGCAGACCCAGTGGATGGCCACTGGGTCTGCGAGCTTTACAACAGGTCTGCGAGCTTTGTCAGATCACGCCGAGCGCGAACATCGCGTCGGCAACCTTCACGAACCCGGCGATGTTGGCGCCGTGCACGTAGTCGCCCGGCTTGCCGTACTCGGCGGCGGTGTCGATGCAGCGACCGTGGATGTCGCGCATGATGCCCGCGAGACGCTCATCGGTGTAGTCGAAGTGCCACGAATCGCGTGACGCGTTCTGCTGCATCTCCAGGGCGGACGTGGCGACACCGCCGGCGTTCGCGGCCTTGCCGGGAGCGAAGCGGACGCCCGCCTCGCGGAATACGGAGGCGCCACCCGGGGTGGTCGGCATGTTCGCGCCCTCGGCGACCACTTTGACGCCGTTCGTGACGAGGATCTTGGCAGAGTCCTCATCGAGCTCGTTCTGAGTTGCGCAGGGGAGTGCGACGTCGCAGGGCACGGTCCAGATGTTGCCTTCGGGGAAGAACTCGGCGTCGGTGCGCTCCTCCGCGTACTCGCAGATGCGGCCGCGGCGGACTTCCTTGATCTCCCGTAGCAGATCAAGATCGATGCCGTTCTTGTCGTGGATGAAGCCCGACGAGTCCGAGCATGCGATGGCCGTGCCGCCGAGCTGATGCAGCTTCTCGATCGCGTAGATCGCGACGTTGCCCGAGCCCGACACCACAGCGGTCGTTCCCTCGAGAGAATAGCCGCGCGCTTTGGCCATCTCGGCGACGAAGTACGCGACTCCGTAGCCGGTGGCCTCCTTGCGGACCTGCGACCCGCCCCAGGTGAGGCCCTTACCCGTGAGTACACCGGACTCGTAGGAGTTCGTCAGGCGCTTGTACTGGCCGAACAGGTAGCCGATCTCACGGCCGCCGACGCCGATATCCCCGGCGGGGACGTCGGTGTACTCACCGATGTGGCGGTGCAGTTCGGTCATGAACGACTGGCAGAAGCGCATGATCTCCTGCTCGGAACGACCCTTCGGATCGAAGTCGGAGCCGCCCTTGCCGCCGCCGATGGGCAGGCCGGTGAGCGCGTTCTTGAAGATCTGCTCGAAGCCGAGGAACTTCACGATGCCGAGATTGACGCTCGGGTGGAAGCGTAGGCCGCCCTTGTAGGGGCCGAGCACGCTGTTGTACTGCACGCGGAAACCGCGATTGACGTGCACCTGGCCGGTGTCGTCGATCCACGGCACGCGGAAGATGATCTGCCGCTCGGGCTCGCAGAGACGCTCGATGAGCCCCGAATCGAAGTACGACGGATGCCGTTCCAGTACTACGTGCAGCGACTCGAACACCTCGGCCGCAGCCTGATGGAACTCGGGTTCGCCCGCGTTGCGGGCCTTGACCTGTTCATAGATCTCTGCGATGCGGTCCGAGGTCGACACGCCCACCTACCTGACTGTGAGAAGACTGTTACATCGTATTTACGACGAGAACTATAGGTGCCGACTAGTCACGTCTGGTAATCCGGTCGTCGGGTGCGAGGAGGAACGCGGCGATCGTGTCGTGTGGATCCGGTGGCTGCGCGGCACAGGTAACGGCAATCGGACTGCGGGTCGTCGAGAGCGCAGCGATGCTCGGGTTGTGCTCGCGAGTCTACCGGCGCGACCATGCGGGTGGGCCGTTTCCGGGAGGTCGAGACACCACTGTGGCCAGCGAGGACGTAGGGGGCGGCATCTCACGGTGCCCCCGGCAGGACTCGAACCTGCGACCTAGAGATTAGAAATCGGCACATACGGTTTCATCCGGACGAGTCTCGTTATCCACTGCGCCGCAGTGGGATGCATCGACTACAGGTCCCGATAGTTCTACGTTGATTCGTGACAGTTCTCACTCATAGACGATGAATATCCGATGGATCTGCATGTGAGCACGATCAAGACTGCTCCCTCCCCCCTCTCTGACCGCGGTCAGCCCGGGGTCAGAGAGGGGAGCAGTTGGTGGCGGCGCAGCTCCGGATGGTTCGCCTCGGCCAGCGGCGAGCACTGCCCAGACCATCCTGCGGCGCACTCCCACGGCTGCGTGGTGATCGGTCATTTCGGGGGTCTCCCGGAACGTTTTTCGGCCCGTATAAAAATTCCTGACTGGGGGCGCCGGGCAGTCAGGAAGGGGGGCACCCTCGACAATCCTCGCCGGCACCCACAGCGACGAGAGGCTCGGGTGCCCCCGCCCGCCATGCGGGGGGCACCCGAGCCTGACCCGGGGCGCGTGCCCTTCGATCCCGTAACCCCGTGGGACCTCGAGCTCGGAGCCGACACCCGGACGTCTCCGTCCGGGCCGAGGTGCCGGCCACCTCGTGCGCCCAGGACACTTATCCGTCGATACCGACGATGCGCATAACAGCGGACGGCTGTTCGACCGCGAACGCCGGCACGACGTACCCCTGCACGACGGTCGAGCGGTTCTCTCGCTTGTCGATCTTCTCAACCGTCAGCGGCGTCTCGAACCCGATGCGACCGACGTGCCCGGACTGCACGACGTACGCGGTACTTGGCGGCACATACGGCGAGACGGCCATCGACACGCCGAGTGCGTCCAGTGCTGCAGTCAATTCGCCGGCACCGTAGACGATCTGCAGATCCGCCGCCTGCTCCGGTCCGACGACGAGAGTGTCGAACTTGATCCCGAGGTCCGACTTGTCGGCGAGGCGCTGAGCATTGATCAGATCGGCAAGAGGGCGTTCCCGATTCGGGGTCAGCGACTCCGGGGGGCCGACGGTGACTGTGTCACTCCACGGGCGCGTTGCCACGATCTTGCCCTGCCCCGGCAAGGTGTCGAGGGCGGCGTCGACAGCGGCGAGTGTCATCCGATTGAGCTTGCGCGCGATGGTGTTTGACAGCTGCTGCACCTGCAGGCTCAGGTACGACAGGTTGTTGCGGGTGATCCGCTCGTCCTCGACGACGAACTTGCCGCCGAAGTCCTGCACCAGCGCGAGCCGCTGATCGGGGTCGACGGTCTCGACGAGCCGGTACTCATCGCCTGGTGCACGCTCGACGACATCGTCGGCGAGGTACTTATCCTCGGCACGTACGACGTGGTAGACGAGCCCGCCGCCGACGATAGGCCCCTGGGCCGGCGAGAAGAACGTATCGGCGATCACCTGGCTCTCGACCAGCTCGAGCACCCGGGTTGGCAGGAACCCGGGTGTCTGCATGATCACGGACACCGTGATGTTCTTTCCCTCTTGCTGCGGGGTGAGAATGCCCATGGCAGTCCCCCTTTCGTGTGGTAATGGTCAGGCGTACAGGCTCACGTAGGCGTCGCCGTCGAGATTGGCATCGGCGACGGCATACCCGACCGGCGTACCGCTCGTGTGCGGCACCACCTCGCCGTCGCCGTCGGCCTCGACCTCGTCGCCGGCGGCGATCGCCGCGCCCGCGGTGATCTTGACAATGCGGGATCCGCCGCGGGCGATCGACACGATCTCGCCGAGCACCGCGTCGTTGCGGGCGACACCGAACGCACGGGCGCCGGCGGTAGTGCGTTCGACGGAGATCAGATCATCGTCGAGATCGCCGGCCACCGACACGAGGCACTTGCGGGTGACGGGTCCGGCGGCGCGGCCGGTGATGTCGGTTGCGGGCTTGTACACGTCGACGTTGAGATCACTCATCGCTGTGTGCTCCTTCGTTCATGGACGGCGGCTGCGGAGATCAACCAGCGACCGCCGGCCTGTTGGGCGTCGAGCCGGCCACGCCTGCACAGTGCGCGCACGTTCTCCGGTGAGCATCCGAGAATCCTTGCGGCTGTGCCAGTGTCGACCAGTTCATACGTCGACACTGGCAGATTGGCGCCACCCGGCGGTTCCGCTGTCACGGCGCCGGAACTACCGGCGGAACTGAGCAGCCGGTGCAGCTCCCCGACACGGGGCACAGTGCGCTGCCCTCGCTCGCTCAGCATCCGTTGCAGCACTGTCAGGCACGAGGCCAGGAACTCAGCGTCGTCGGGACCTACGAGCAGGCCGGACACGATCATCGGCCGTGCCACGACGGTGGGATACCGCTCCGGTGTGGGCATCGCTAGTCGGTGTCCTCGGCGGCTGCAGCGAGCAACCACGCTTCGAGCGCTTCGATGCGGTTCGGCTGATCGGTCAGCTCGGGCACGATATCAAGCACCAGCTGGCACAACGCTGCCGGGAGATAGAGCAGCAGACCGTCGGCCATTGCCGCACCGGCGAGATGCCGAACCGACTCCGCCGAGTCGGCCCCGTCGTCAAGCGTGACCTTCCCATTGTTCTCGAGAGCCCGGTATGTGTCCTGCCGTCCACGTATAGCCAGGCGCAGGATCGCGGCCGCGTACTGTCGTTCGGTCATCACCGCGCGTACCCCTCGGCAATCTCGGCGACGTCGTGCAACCGATCGGCGAGGGCGCGCGCCTCGGCAATCGTCATCGCTACCCGGAGTCCTGCCAGCGACAGAGCCACGGGACAGGGCGCGTGCACGAACGCCTGCACCTGGTATTCGACAGCGAGCGCATGGAACTTCACTTCAACCTCCTCGCGTTCTCGTACGCGTCGGTGAGCTTGTCGCGGAACGCGAGCTGAGGAGCGAGCCGGTCGACAGTCTGCAACACTGGGTCGAGAATGTTGTGCGTCATCATCCGCAGCGCACCGGCCGCGACGTAGCCGAACGCGTCGACACCTACACGGTCCAACCACTTCGCTGAGATCGCGTCGAGGGCATCCTCGTCACCGCAGTGCATCGCCATCTCGTAGGCGAGCTCGATGCTGTCGGACTGCATCCGGTTGATGTCCATGATGCCGAGTGGTTGGCCGTTGTCGTCCACGAGCATGGCGTGTTCGGGTAGCTGGTTGGCGGTCTCATCGTTGGTCATCGGTGTCTCCTCGGTTGTAGTTGCCAGACACGCCGTACACGCGTCCTACCCACGTGAGCCGCACTGTGCGGCGCTCTGGCTTCTTGGCGTCGAACAGCAGCGACCGGCCAGCGCAGCGAGCGCCCGACAGTCGCGGATCGACGAGTGCGGCGATCGGTGCCGGGGGTGTTCGGCCCACACCGCCGGTGACGGGGCGGCTCACCGGCTCACCGGCGATCGATGCCAGCGGCAGGCGAGGCCGTGGCGACCCACCACGTTCTGACACGGCAGCCCGTCGGCGCGTGGGCGACCGCAGCGCGGCTGTGCCGGTCGTTCGAGCGCGGCGCGCATCCTCGGCGGGATCGGAAGGTCCGGATGCTCGTGCGGCGCGCAATGGGAGCAGTTGCATCCGTACTCGTCGCGCTCGTCGATGTAGCCGTCGTTGTCGATCAACCACAGCCGAGTTTCACCGGTCGGGGCGATGCACACCGAAGCGGCGTAGCCGTTGCCGAGCGCGATTGTGCGGAGCGGGTCGGGGTGGCTCATCGGGCCTCCTGGGTTCGAAATTCGAAGGATGGCGTTTCGGGGTCGGCGAGCGTTCCCGGGGAACACGGGGAACGTTCCCCGGGAACGCTTGTGGTGTTCCCCGGCCACCCCGGGAACGCACAGGTTCCGGGGAACGCTTTTCTGTGGCATATCCGCAGGTCGAGGGAGTTCCCGGGTGCATGTTCCCCGTTCCCCCGCCTAGGGGGTCGGGGAACGGGGAACACTGCCTCATTCGCCGTTCTCCGTACGCCACGCGCGTAGGGCGTTCCCCGCGCGGTCGGTACGCCAGCTCATGCGGTCCTTGACGTCGCGAACCGACCTCGGCGGCGGGTCGAGGGTGTCGATCGCATCGACGTCTTCGGCGAGCCGCTGCGGGTCGTCGGTGGCGATCCCGAAGTCGGCCGGTGCCGATTCGCCGGCCTGTGGCGCGCGGATCATCGCCTCGAGGATGTTCTCGGCGAACGGACGCAACTCGAACAGTCCCGCGAGTGGTTCCCGATCTCCAGACGGGGAATGCGCGCGCAATCCCCCGTGCCGGTCCTTGTTGATGGTCAGGTACGCCGAGCCACCCTTGCCCGGAGTGAACGCGTCCTTGACGCGCACGCGCAGCGATACGCCACCGATGGCGCGGCGCTTGGCGCTGGTACCGCCGGGCCCGAATGTTCGCGAGTCCGAACCCTTGGCGAGGTGATCGACCACGAGCACGCACGCGCCGGTCTTGGCGAGCGGTTTGAGCACTCGCGAGTGCACGGTGGTGAACTCGTCGGCGGAGTTGCTCGAGGATCCGAACAAGGGCAGTAGCTCACCCAGTGAGTCGACAACCACGATGTCGGGTTTCCACTCGTGCATGTCGGCTACGACCGTCAGCGCGTGCAGCCGGTCGTCGGGTTCGACGTACAGGAACCGTTCGGGGTCCGAGAGGACATCCCGGTCGGCGCCGAGTGCGAGCAATCGCGTCACGGTCGGGCCGGGACCGTTGTGGTCGAGGTCGATCACGATCACTCTGCCCGCGACGCCGGTCCGGAGCCGCTCAGTTGCCGCTGCGAGACACACCCAGGTCTTTCCGCCCTCGGGGTCACCGAACACGAGGTTGACCTGACCGTCGTAGAACAGCGCGTGCCCGTCGTCGCGGATGCCGTATCGCGGTACCGGGGCCGGTGGCAGGTCCCCTGCCAGCAATGCGGCCACGTCGAAATAGCGTCCGTAGTCGACGCCTGGCGGGTCTTCGACAGCAGTCACGCTGACCTCCCCGTTGTCCGCTGGGCGGATCTCAGGCATGTGTCGATCTCGTTCTCGCTCAAGCCTGTGGACAGAGCGGCATCGCGGATCTCGGGCACGAGACGACTGCTCCCCCGTTCGAGAGCCCGGCAGAATGCCCAGAACGTCACCGCGTTTCGGCCACCACCGACAGCCTCAGCAACTTTGCGCACCAGGCCGTCGGCGCGGCGCTGTGGGTCGGCCCGTGGCGATGTCGGCGGCGGCGTGAACGTGGGCGCGATGACAAGCGGGAGCAGCTGTTGCGGCAACGGTGCGATCGGTAGGTCCCGTTCGATCAGGTACAACTTCCCGGTGTCGGGGTGAACCGAGCCGGGCATCACGGTGTACCCGGTGCGCCACGTCTTGATGTCGATACCGTCGTGACCGTCGAGCTTGCCGCGCGTCTTGCCGAGATGCCGGAAATACACGTGCTGGCCACCGGAGCCGGTGCGCACAACGAGCGTGTCGAACAGCTCCGGGACCTCGAGCGCATCGAGGTCTCCACCGTTGCGTGGGTCCTCGTCGAGCACGATCACACCCTCTCGGGTGCCGCCCCAATTGCACCGTGGATACCGACGCGCAAGACGGGTGAGCGCGTCACGGTCGGTAGTGAAGCTGTGGAATCCGCCGGGCAGGAACGCCCTCTTGCCGTCGAGAGGACCCAGCGCGAACCCGATTTCTCGCATACGCTGAGTCTCGGGATGCACCATGATTCCATCCTTTCTGCGGCCCGGGGATGCTGGTCACTCCCCGGACCGCGACATTGAAAGTCGTTGGGGTGCTTACGGTCAGGTCAAGTCGAGTCGGGCTGCCGATGCCGCCATGCGTAGCGCCGCGTCGTCGGCTTTGGTGTAGATCGCCGTGGTGGTCGGCGACACGTGCCCCAGTAGGTCCTGGACGGCGCGAATGTCCTTCGAAGCTCGATACGCCAGGGTTCCGAACCGGTGTCGCAGGGTATGGGGTGTCCATCCGGCGGGTAGTGCCCGCGTAACGAGTTTGCCGAGATACTCGGGCGTCAGATGCTCCCCAGGCCGCTCCGGACTCGGGAACACGTGCCGCGTGCGCACGGCGAGAATCTCCTCAGCAAGGTCATCGGCGAGCGGGACCAGGCGCACATGCCCCCCTTTACCCTTGACTCGCAATGAGTACCGGCCTGGCACTCCCTCGGCATGATCGGGCCGTACTGCGGCGACCTCGGCGCGGCGCAGACCCGTTTCGGCGAGGATCCGCAGGGCGAGCCGCTGTGTGGGCGTCTCGGCGTTCGCGAGCGCTTCGGCGAGCACCGAATCCGGGCAGGGCCGGGGCACACCTCGAGGTGGACGGACCACCGGCAGGTTCTCGGCGGGATTGTCCGCTCGAATCCCGCGGTCGTGGAGCATCGAGAAGAAGCCGCGGAATGCGGTGCGTGCACTCTTGGCGGTGTTGTGTTTCCAATGCGCTTGCGCTGCAAAGTATTCGATCAGGTTCTCGTGGGTGATCGTCAACGGCGCCCACTCGGGATGCTCGACGGCGAGCTGGCGGATGTAGGACACCCGGAGCCTGATGGTCCCAGGAACAAACCGCGTGGCCTGCATCATCAGGACCCATAAGGTCACCAATTCCGTCCACGGGCCGGGGATCGGGTCGGGTGCCGGGCCGGACTTCCCTGGGCCGCTCACAGGTCCGCCTCGGTCTCGGCGATCACGTGCAGCCATTTTCGATAGAGCTCGGTGAGCTCGTCGATCAATGCAGGGATTTGCCCCGGGTGAATGACCGCGTCGCCCATCGCGTCGCGCGGGGCCTCGAGGTTCAGCGAGTCCTCGATCGGCTCGCCGGGGTAGTGGAATCGGTAGAGGGTCAGGCGTAGCCGCTCACCGATGTCGGCGGTGCCGAGATCCTCGAAACGGCCCGTGATGACGGGGCTTACCTGCGAGTTCGTGGTTTCAGTACTATGGGGCATGAATTCCTCGTTCTGAGATGCGGTGGATTCGTCACCCTCGGAAGCGGTAGCCGCCGCTCCGGGGGCATTTCTCTGTTCGATCTGGTCGGCGGTGTTTTCCCAGACGCGGGACATGTTCTCGTCGCCGAGCTTGCGGGCCGCGGCCGCGCCTCGACGCAGCTCCTCGGGTGTCATCTCGGTCATGCAGCGCCACCGCGTGTCTCCTGGGCGTTCTCCCAGGCGATGACGTCGCTCATCTTGTAGCGCGCGTACTTGCCGATCTTCGAGAAGCGTGGCCCCTTCCCTTGGCTGGCCCACTGAGCCAGCGTCTTGACCGGCAACTTGACTCGGCCCGCGACCTCTTCGCGGCTGAGCCAGTAGTCCTCACTAGTGCGGCGTGGGAAAAGTAGTTTGGCGGTCAAGTTTGAGATACTGCGGCATGCGAGTTGCTCCTTTGGTGTTGCGTGACGGGGATCGAGACGAGCTGGCTGCGTTGGTTCGGTCCAAGACCGTC